>JAICGT010000378.1 GCA_025922995.1 Fimbriimonadales bacterium | reverse complement strand
GATCGCCGGCAAGCAGTTTAACGTCGACACTGTCGAACTTCAGGTTCCCCAGGGCTAACTGCGCCTTACCGTCGACGACGGCGCGTTCTTTGCCGATATCGATTAAGTAGCTGCCCGCCCACAGCGCACCGGTCTCAATGGTCATTAGTCGCAATTTGTCTGGTACCGGAGCGTCGGCGGTAAACGAAATCGAGAGCTGCGGCCAATCTACTTCCGCCGACAATTCCTTGGTGGTCAATGTTGAAGTGTTCAGCTCGACGATCGACATAAGGCTGACCATTTGCAAATTGTCGCCGTTTCGTAAAATGATCGTGGATCCATTAAATTCTTCAAGAGTGCCCGAGAATGTTTCCTCGGCGTTTTCCCGGCTGACCTTGAGAGTCAGCGGCTTTCCGATATTCGCCGTCAACAATTCGACGAACCCTCCCGTCTTGCGGCTGATCGTTTTCTTAATGTATTTAAGCGACGTCGTCAGGTCACTCAGTTTCGAGGCATTTGTGCCGTACCAGAAGGTGCCATCATATGCCGCGGGAATTTTTTCGATGCGAAAACTTCCCTTGCCTGCGGGCAATTCGACCTCGCGCACCAGCAGCGTCACGCCGTTTTTCAATACAATGGCCGACGTTACTCTCGGTTCCAACACGATCGGCGTCTGAGCGATCGCCACCGCCACCAAAGCCTGTACCAACATCCTTATCTCCTCCTGCTCGTATGGACGCGTGGCCGGTGCGCCAGTTACGAATAGTTGCGAGCCGAGCCATAATTCCGGCATGGCACCGACGAAGCGACTCCTCGTCATCCTGCTAGCTTGCGCCTGCACGCTGAGCCAAGCCCAGTATCAACGCGCGCCCCAGGCGATTCGGGACATCCTCGATGCGCCTCCGACGCCCGGCGTCTCGGTTTCGCCGGCGCGAGACAGGATCATCCTGATCGACCGCCGTTCCTATCCTTCTATCGAAGAGATCGCGAGGCCGTACGCAGGGCTCGCCGGGCGCCGAATCGATGTCGCGACCAGCGGCCCGCACATGCCCGGCCGAAACACGAAATTCACGGTGCTCATGATCGACGGCGGCGAGCGCGTGATTCAAACTCCCGCGAACGCGGCGCTGAGCGGCGTTTCCTGGGCGCCGGATGGGCGGCACATCGCCTTTACTGTAACCCACGACGACCGCATCGAGCTTTGGGTGGCTGACACGAATTCCGGCCGATCTTCCCTTCTAAGCGTAAAGTTGAACGCCGCCTACGGCGGCGCTTTCAGCTGGATGCCGGGGAGCAGGAGCCTCTGGGTGAAAGCCGTACCGGAAAATCGGCGCCTACCGGTTCGCCCGCGGACTCCGACCGGTCCGATTGCTCAGGTAGCGGAAGGCCGAACCGCCCCCGTCCGCACGTATCAGGACCTGCTGCAGGACAGCCACGACGCCGACTTGTTCGAAACGATTGCTACGTCTCAGCTGCTGGTCGCTCGCTTCGACGACAATCTACGTTTTACGGTCGATCGCAAGATCGGAG
>JAICGT010000377.1 GCA_025922995.1 Fimbriimonadales bacterium | reverse complement strand
TAATCTCCTCGTCGCTGGCGGTCCGGGACACACCCAGCGTCTCGTAGTAATCTTTAAAACGAACAGCCATCCGGGATGAATTTAGAATTAAAAATGAGAAAAGTAAAAGTCGGGAGTTCGGCACCTGACACGTGCAGTGGAAGCTGCGCTCTCGGCGATTTAGATATAAGCGATCAGGGCTCGGCGGGAGCCTCGCCTACCGAACGAATTAAACCCTCGCCATCCAAGCCTTACTCCTCACCGTCGTAGTAGTTGAGGGCGTCGGAGCGGATCAGGCGGCGTTCGGGGGAACGGACGAGCCATTTTTTGCTGTCGGGATAGTAGCAGGACTCGCCGATGGGATTGTCGGCTACGATGTAGAGGATGAGGTCCTGTGAGGAATCGGAATTGGTGAGTTGGTGAGGCTCGCCGGGCTTGAAAAGGAAGGCGTCGCCGGCCTCGATCGGCGTGGCGCCATCTTTATGGCGAACGATGCCCTTGCCGGAAATGACATGGTAAAACTCCCATTGGGCGCTATGCGAATGATAGGGACAGGCGCTCTGGCCCGGAGGGATACGGGAGATCTCGACATCGAACGGGTGACGCTCGTTCAGGTCGGTGGAAGCGGGATTGCGCCCCAGGGCTTCTGAAAGTTCTTTACCGAACCCGCCGAACTTTCCTTTCGGCGAAGACCAGGAAACCTCCGGAATATCGTTTGAGTTGATCTTACGCATGGTTTGATCGAGCGCGCACAAGTTGTTTTGCGAGACGAATAGCGGAGATCATGCTGGAGGGATTGGCAATGCCTTTGCCGGCGATGTCGTAGGCCGTGCCGTGGTCGGGAGAGGTGCGGATGAAGGGCAGGCCCAACGTCCAGTTCACGCCGGTGTCGAAAGCGATCATTTTGAGGGGCGCGAGGCCTTGATCGTGATACATGGCAACGACGGCGTCAAAATCGCCCTTCAAAGCTCGATGGAACAGCGTGTCGGCCGGCAGCGGGCCTTCGACGTCGAGTTGCAATTCTCGCGCAGACGACACGGCAGGGGCGATGACGGTGAGTTCTTCGGTTCCAAGCTTGCCGCCTTCACCGGCATGCGGATTCAGGCCACAGACTCCAACGCGCGCGCGAGGCAGAGCCAGTTGATGACAAGCGGCGGCTGCCAGGCGAATGGCGCGAACGATTTTCTCGGTGGTCAGGTGATCGGCAACCGAACGAAGAGGAACATGAGTCGTGGCCAGGGCCACGCGAAGCCATCGACCGCGCTCGTCGGTGCCCAAAAGCATCATTGCTGTTTCCTGCGTTCCGGCGAGAGCGGACAGAAACTCGGTTTGGCCCACGAAGCCGATGCCGGCGCGAATGATGGCTTCTTTATTTACGGGTGCTGTGACCAGTGCGTCGGCTTCGCCTTTGAGGCAGAGTTCGGCGCCACGGTGCAGGTAGGCAACAGCAGCGCGTGCAGCTTCTGGAGATCCGGGAAGCAATCGCATCGGCAACCTTTGGCCGAGCGGGTCATGAATTTGAATGCGAGCATCACCCGGCTTCG
>JAICGT010000376.1 GCA_025922995.1 Fimbriimonadales bacterium | reverse complement strand
TGCTGACGATTCAGTCGGGCATCAGCCAGATTCGTTACGCGACGTTGAAGGGCATCATGGCGGCGAAGAAAAAAGAAATCAAAGAGGTGACGCCGCCTGCGGAGATCGTCGATCGGCCGTCGCACCAGCGTATCGAGAAGATCTACCTGCCGCAGAAAACGAAACAGACACAGATGCTCGGCAACGGCGATGCGAAAGCCGGCGCGGCGGAGTTGGCCCAGAAGCTGCACACTGAAGCGAGAGTTTATTAATGAGTAACGGGATTCTTGTTTTTATCGAGAATAAGGGCGGCACTGCGAATCGCAGTTCATTCGAAGCGATTGCGGCGGCGCAGGCGTTTGGATCGCAATTGCAGCAACCGGTCAGTGCCGTCGTACTCGGCTCGGACGTATCGGCACTGGCGCAGGAGATCGCTGCTTACAATATCGCCCGCGTGATCACTGTGAGCGATCCGAAGTTGGCCGACTACACGCCTGACGCTTACGCCGACGCGCTCGAACAAGTCGTAAAGCAAACTGATCCGAGTCTAGTTTTCCTGACGCACACCTACCAGGTGCGCGACTTCGCTCCGAAACTCGCCGCGCGTTTTCAGAAGTCGTTAATTAGCGACTGTATCCGCGCCAAAGCGGACAACGGCAAGATCGGTTTCACGCGTCGCATCTTCCTTGGCAAGCTCGACGCTGATGTTTCTTCTGACGGCGAAGCTCCAGTGTTTGCGACTTTCCAAACGGGCGCCTATCGCCCCGACCATGCGACCAAGGGCGGCTCGGCAGCAGTCGAAAACATGACGGTCCAGATCGGCGACGTTCGCATGGTTCCTGAAGCGCCGTTCCAGGAAGCAAAACAAGCGGTGGATCTCACGAAAGCGGAAGTGATCATCGCCGTCGGCCGCGGCATCAAGAGCAAAGACAATCTGGCGCTGGCCGAGAAGCTCGCGGAAGTTTTGGGAGGCGACCTCGCCGCGTCGCGTCCGATCTGCGATGCCGAATGGCTCCCGATCGATCGTCAAATCGGATCGTCGGGCCAAACTGTCGCGCCGAAGCTTTACATTGCGTTGGGGATCTCCGGCGCGATCCAGCACCTCGTCGGCATGAAGAACTCGGGAACGATCGTCGCGATCAACAAAGATCCCGAAGCGCCCATCTTCGACATTGCGGACTACGGCATCGTCGGCGACCTCTTCGAAGCCGTGCCCGTACTGACCGAAGAGGTCAGGAAAATCAAAGGCCTGGCTTAGACACGGATTTTTTTAGATCCTCCACAACGTCTTCAGGTTTCCACTCGTTGCCGGTGTAGATCTTTGCGACCTTGCCGTCGGGATTGACGATGGCGGTCCTCAGCGCGTGAATGATCTGGTCCTTGTCCGGGAAATAAGTCAGACCAAAATACTGCGCGATCTGCTTCACCTGGTCCGTTGTTCCCGTCGCAAACTCCCAGTGCGCGAAAGTCTCCTGCTCATAACGCTCGGTATGCGCGGCGCCGTAACTGCGCAACACCTTCGGATCGTCGTAAGCAGGATCGATGCTGATGCTGAGCAGG
>JAICGT010000375.1 GCA_025922995.1 Fimbriimonadales bacterium | reverse complement strand
TTTGGGCAAGGCTGCCGAGAAGCTCTCGACTTCGCGCTGCAGTTGGGGTCGACCTGGGGCATGAGCACCAAGGACGTTGAAGGCTACGCCGGCCATGCGGAGATTGGTGACAGCGACAAGCTCGTGATGGCCCTCGGACACCTGGACGTCGTGCCCGTAAGCGACGGATGGAAGCATGAGCCGTTCGGGGCGGAGATCGACGGTGATTATATTTATTCACGCGGGGCGGTCGATGATAAGGGCCCGACAATGGCGGCTTTTTATGCCATCCGCGCTCTGAAGGAAACGGACGCGAAATTGCCGGCGAGGCTCAGGATGGTTTTTGGATGCAATGAAGAAAGCGGTTTTAAGTGCGTTGAACGCTACTTTAAGACCGAAGAAGCGCCAACTTATGGAATTGCGCCCGATTCGGGCTGGCCCTTGTTCAACGCGGAAAAGGGAATTGCAAATATCATTTTGAATGCTCCATTTCCAAAGGGTCGCCTTTCCATCATCGAAATCGAAGGCGGCTCGCGTCCAAATATCGTTATCGATCGCTGCAGCCTCGTCTTGGATTTCGACCCGACGTTAAAGGACGAAATCGAAGAAAAAATTGCCGACTATTGGGATAAGAATGTCACTGCTGTCGTCGAGGGTCGACGCGTTGTTGTGACCTCCACCGGCAAGGCGGCGCACGGCAGCACTCCGTTCTTGGGTGACAGCGCATACACGCGCGCGATGCGGTTTGCTTTGGCGATTGCCCCGCCCGAGCAGCATGCAGAGTATCAAGCCTGGCTCGCGGTGGGGCATCCCGGTGGAGTCGGCTTGTCGATCGACGGCAGAGACCTGCCTAGCGCGGAGTTGACGGCAAACCTCGGCGTTGTGCGTAGCAGCGCGCACACGGCGATTCTCACGGTGAATGTCCGCTATCCCGTCACCTGGAAGGGAACCGACGTCCGCGACAAGGCTGCCGCACACCTCGAACGGGACGGTTTCGGCTGGACCGTCGACCAATTCGACGACAGCAAGCCACTGTTCTTCCCGGCGGATCGCGAGCCGGTCCTCACGATTCTCGAAGCCTATCGGGCCGAGACCGGCGACCTGTCGGAGCCGAAGTCGATGGGCGGCGGAACCTACGCAAGGGCTGTACCGAACACGGTCAGCGTCGGCACCGGCTGGGAGGGGGACGGCCCTGCCCACGAGAACGACGAGCGCATCCACGTCAGCCACCCGCTGAAGATGGCGAAGATTTACGCGCACATCCTTTATCGCCTCGCGCAATTAGCCCGCGAGTAGATATGCCAAGGCCGCCGCAAAAGCGGTCATCGCAAAGTTCACCTCGTTGTTGCGGAGCCATCGGACTCCTCTGATCAACGTGCCCCCGGATTCGCAGGTGCCGGTGGCCGTCCAGAACTTCGCCTGTACGGTGTCGCCAAGAACAGAATCAAGCAGCGCTCCGGCGAAACCTGCGGCGGTCGCGACGACGAGGCCTGCGCCGACGATCCAGCTTCCGGCTAACGCAACGAACGCAGAGCCCGCGAGCGAGGCGACAACTCCGGCAATCGACACGGCGCCGCTCACGCCGG
>JAICGT010000374.1 GCA_025922995.1 Fimbriimonadales bacterium | reverse complement strand
CGTAAAAAAGGTCCGATGCTCGAACGCCTGGGTCACAAATGCATTGACTTCCTGTTCAAAGGGTAAATCAACCCGGATGCCGACGGATTGGGCGCGTTCCGGAGCGGTGGCAGCGCCCTCGTTGGCGGCCTGCATGAGCCCGGGACCACCGCCCGTGATAATGTCGCAGCCCATCTCGGCCAGCGCCGCGGCCACCCGCTTGGTCTCTTCGTAACCGAAGGTTCCCGCCTGTGCTCGCGCCGAACCGAAAATCGTCACCCGGTAGCGGTCGTGGCGAGAGGGCCGCAAGCGCGTGAGGTTGTTGACTACATCCCACAGCCCGAGGACAGAGTTCACGAGCACTTGCTTCACGCCTTCTTCGTCGGACAGGCTGATCCAATCGGACCTCGTTTCAGCGGATTCATGTTGGCTCATAGTGATTCGCACCTCCGCTTGTCACCCCCTTGATGCAACATTTGCCTCCCTTCCGGGCCGAGAAAACTCCCAGGTCGTACCCAAGGCGCAAGTGATGGAATGTGACATCGTTCACCTCGCTTTAGCGATCTGCTCCTTGGCTGCCATGATGACGTTCTCAGGCGTAAAGCCGAACTTCTTCTGTAGTTCTTTAAGCGGCGCCGAGGCCCCGAACGTCTCCATGCCGATGCTATGGCCGCCGCTGCCGACATAGCGCGCCCAGCCAAAGGTCGAAGCCTGCTCCACCGAGACCCGCGCCGTGACCGACTCCGGCAGAACCTGCTCGCGATACTCAGGATGATGGCGACAGTAGTATTCGAAAATTTCCCACGACGGCATACTCACCACCCGGGCTTTGACTCCCTCGGCCTTGAGCTTTTCATACGCCTCTATACACAGCGAGACTTCGCTGCCAGTGGCGAGCAACAGCACGTCGGGTTTACCGTCATCAGCATCCGCCAGAACATAGGCGCCGCATTGCACGCCCTGCGCGGCGGCGTATGTCGTGCGGTCCAAGATCGGCAGCGCTTGCCGCGTCAAAATCAGCGCCACCGGCTCATGGTGGAACTGCATGATCACACGCCAGGCTTCGACCACCTCATTGGCGTCCGCCGGACGCAGGGTGATTAATCCGGGGATGGCACGTAGGGACGCGAGCTGTTCCACCGGTTGGTGCGTTGGCCCATCTTCTCCCACGCCGATCGAATCATGGGTGAAGATGTGCAGCACCGGAATTTCCATCAAGGCACTCAAGCGGATCGCCGTGCGGCCGTAGTCGCTGAAGATCAAGAACCCCGATCCAAAGGGTCGAATCTTCGACAGGGACAAGCCATTGAGGATGGCGCCCATGGCGTGCTCCCGGATACCAAAGTGGAGATTCCGCCCGGCCGGATTCTCGGCACTGAAATCCCCAGCGCCTGCAAAGGTCAGGCGCGTCTTGCAGGAGGGTCCGAGATCCGCCGAACCACCCAGCATCCACGGCACGTTCTTGGCGAGCACGTTCAACGCCTGCCCCGACGCGTCTCGGGTGGCGAGGCCATTGCTATCCATGGGAAACACCGGCAATCCCTGATCCCAGCCTTCCGGCAGCTCGCGCTGCAGCATGCGGTATCCATGGTCGGCGAGTTCG
>JAICGT010000373.1 GCA_025922995.1 Fimbriimonadales bacterium | reverse complement strand
GAGACCAAGTGGCCGTTGCTGCTGAAAACCGGCGCGCGCTACCGTTCGGTGCGCAAAAGCAACGACAGCACGACCAACACGAACGCCTATGTAGGGCCAAATGGCGTCGCCGGACCCGTTGGCGCCGCCAACGACGACGATCTGTCACGGTTCTTTGATCCGAAGTACTCACACCGGGCCTTCCTATATCCCACCGATCGGATGCCGTACTTTGACGGCGCGAAGATCCACCAGGCGATGGCCGAGACGCCGAATTATTTCACGCACAACGTGGCCAACAGCGTGCAGAATTCGATCGCGAACGACGTGGTGCTGACCGAGGACATCTTTGCCGCGTATGCCATGTTGACGCTACGGACGGGGCAACTGACAACGGTCGGTGGTGTTCGCTTCGAGGATACGCAGCTCAGCGGCGACGGTTTCAAGAACGAGATTTCCGCGGAGGAAGCGGCGCGCCGGGCGGCCTGGGTCGGACCGGTAACGCCGGAAGAAACCGCGCGACGCACCCTGGCGCAATTCGGCAATCCGATCTCGGCCAAGTCCGGTTATGATAATTTTTTCCCGAGCGTGAATTTCAAGTATGCCATCCGGCCGAATCTTCTCGCGCGCGCGGCTTATGCCGAAAGCATCGGCCGCCCTGCAATCGGGTCGGTCCGGCCGACCATCAGCGTCAACACGACGAACGAGACGCTCACCGCGAACAATCCCAACTTGAAACCGCAGCAGGCACAGAACTACGACGTCTCGCTCGAGTACTACTTCAAGTCCACCGGGATGGTTTCCGTGGGCGCTTTTCGCAAGGATCTGAGCGATTTTATTTTTCGTTCGACGTCGGCGATCTCGCTCCAGCCCGGGAACCCCTACGGCGAGCAATACGTGGGATACGACTTGATCACGGATATCAATGGTGGGACCGCCTGGGTGCGCGGGCTCGAGTTCGCGTACCAGCAGCAAATGAGCGATCTCAACCTGCCGCGGTTTCTCCGGGCATTCGGCGTATTTGCCAATTTCACCTGGCTGCAGACCGAAGGGAATTACACGGATCCAAACGGCGTTTCTAGCGCCAGTGCGGTGCCCAATTTCACGCCGCGCAGCGGAAACCTCGGGCTTTCATGGATCGCCCACGGATGGACCGTGCGGGTCAAGGGCAAGTACGAGGGTGATCGGCTGCGTTCCTACAACGCTAATCCCGCCCAACGCATCTATACCAACCACAACTACCCGATCGATCTCAATATCGCGTATACGATCAACCGCCGGCTGACGGCGTTTGTCGACATTATCAATGTCTTCGATGCGCGCACGTTCGACGACTATATCTACATCGAAGATCGTCCGCTTCGCACGTTCAAGTTCTCCACCTATATCAAAGCGGGAATCAGTGGCCGGTTTTGAGCGGGTCTCTACAGTCTCAAACCTGAGAACGGTTCTGCCCGGAAAGGCCATTAATCTCTCGGTGGCCCTGCACGTGAGCGCAGGAATGAATGGAAGTTGGTTACGGTCGATCGTCCCGCTGCTCACGCACCGGGCTACAATAATGCTATTTCCGGCCCGACGTTCCCAACACTCCACTCGCTCACGCTCGTGGCTGCGACCG
>JAICGT010000372.1 GCA_025922995.1 Fimbriimonadales bacterium | reverse complement strand
CCGTGCCGATGTCTTCGATTACATCGAAGTGTTCTACAATCGACAACGCCGACACAGCCACCTCGGTGGCGTCAGCCCGGAGGTCTTTGAACAGGCCTCATTTTGAGGCTCGGCGGTGTCCACTATTCTCGGGGCACTCCAAAATCTGGCTGCGCCGAGTTAAAACCCCCGAGCACGTTGTGAACACTTGACTACTGCCAGTCAATCTTCTGTCCCGCGAGCGCCTCGGTAATATTCAGACGAATTCTGCCCTTCTCGGCATCTCCGATCGAATCGCCTGGAGGTGAATCCCAGCACGATACAGACCGTAAATAGATTACCAGGTCAAACTCGGGACCTGCCAACATCTCACTGTCAATGCATACCTTCTTATCGCCTTCTGAATACTCTAGACCTGCACGTCCTGAGAACTGCACAGTAAACGATTTCCCCTTTTTGCTAAACATTGTTCTTTATCCGTCAAGGGACTACATGGTAGATAATTTCTTTCGAGCCATTTGCAAGCTCCGGATACTCTATTCGCGCCCAGATACTGTCAATGCGTACCCCTCGAGGGCCCGACTGGAAGACGTGGACTGTGCCGTTTGCATCTCTGGCAAATTGCCTAGAGGCTAAACTCCAAGCAGGCTTCAAGAGCCACCAAGTAGCTCGACTGGTCAAGGTATCCAAGAACTTCCCCACAACAGTAAGCTCAAGCGGCGCGACTGACTATCTTGCGTGCGTTCGACTCGGTGACGGGCCCGCCCCGTTCGCTCACAAAGAGGTACGGTGAGCTGGGATAATCGCGCTGCAGGCGGCGAAGCGCACGAAGCTCCGGACCCCTGATCGGATGAACGCTCGGTCTGCCGTTCTTGGGGCGGTTGACGTGCAGGGTTCCGGCTTTCAAGTCGAATTGCTCCCATCGAAGCGTCACAAGCTCGCCAACGCGTAACCCGTGGCGGAAGCCGAGAAGGATCAGCGTCGAATCGCGGTGACCGTGCCGGCCGATTTTTCGGGCAGCGCTCATGAGGCGCTCCACCTCGTCGACGGTGAGGTACTCGCGCGACCGGAGTTCGGCATTCGGAACGCGTCTCGGCGGATTGCCGCCGGCGTTGTTTCGTGCCGGCTTCGTTCTGGCGGAATTGAGGTCTATGACGGCTGCAACCATGGTCTCCTCCATCTTCTGTGGGTAGGTGGCGGGCGTCGACGAGGCAGGTGCCATGCGACAGCCCGCCGGTTCAGCTGCCTTCAGCCAATTCGGGCCCAGGTAGCGTCAAGGCCATCCTCGAGCGGTGCGATCACAGTCACGAGGTTGGCCCCGTGCAGCAGATCGGGGCAGGCTTCCAGTTTGTTGCGCAGCTCGTGTACGGCATCGAGCACGGCGATCATGGACTCGCCGACCTGCTGGATCCGCTGGATCCGCTGAGGACGGGTTGAAGTAGTGGTCATTTCGATGTCTTTCTCGTTGCTTCGGTGGGGAAAAGTCGTTGCTCATGGCAAACCGCGGTCATCGTCTCGCGTACCGAGCGCGCGCAACCAGTCTCGCCGCGCGGACCGTCTGAACTCGCCGGCGGTACGCACCAGCGCAACACTGAGGGCGACGACCAAACAGAAAGCGATAACCCACCTGGCGGCCTCCACGGGCAT
>JAICGT010000371.1 GCA_025922995.1 Fimbriimonadales bacterium | reverse complement strand
CTTGCATTTCTTCGCGGATGGCTTCCTTCAGTCCGGTCAGCAAATTCTTGGCTGTCGATTCTTGGGCGAGCGCGCTCATTCCGCGTACACCCAGCGAAATGCTTCCTCGGCGTCGGGCAGTGTCGACTTCACCGCAAAGTCGACGGCCTTTTTCAAGGCGGCGACAACCTCGGGTGGAAAGTCCTCGTCGGTAGTGCTTGGTGCGTCTTTGCCCTCCGGTGCGTAACGATCCGAATCCGCTTGGCTCAGCAAGCCCATTTCGACCATATGCTTCTTGTAAATCGCGATCGGGTCGCGAGCGCGTCCACGCTCGACTTCGGCAGCCGTCCGGTACTTAGCGGCACGGTCGTCATCATGGTCGCCATGCCCGTAGGCGCGGAAGGTTTTGCATTCGAGCAGCACGGGCCCTTTACCCTTGCGTGCCCATTCCACCGCCCACATCATTTTGTCGTAGACGTCGAGCACGTCCTGTCCGTCCGCGACGAGGCCGGGGATGTCGTAGCCCTTGGCGCGGTCGGCGACGTCCTTGGTCGGGCATTCGAGTTCGACCGGCGTGCCGTACGCCCATTGGTTGTTTTCGATGATGGTGATCACCGGAGTGCGGTGGATTGCGGCGAAGTTAATCGCCTCGTGAAAAACGCCTTGCGCGGTAGAGCCTTCGCCGTTGTACGTGACCACTACGTTGTCTTTGCCTTCCATTTTCATGGAGTAAGCGACTCCGGCTGCGACGGGGATCGTCCCCGCGAGCATGCTCGTGCTGCAAATGATTCCGTCTTTGGCGCTGCCGATATGCGACCAATTGTCGCGCGCTCTGCCGGGCGAATCGACTTTGCCCCAAACCTGGGCGCATACCGCCTCGATGGAGAGGCCTTTGCGGTTCGGGTTGTCCCATCCGGCGCGCATGTCCTTAAGGAAAAACGCCGGCATATCGCGGTGGATCGGAGAGATCCAGTCTTCCGGGCGAAGCCCGAAAAGCGTGCCGACCAGAATGGCTTCTTGGTTGTGCGAGGAATACAGCGTTCCCCTCAGGCGGCCGCGCCGTTTTTCCTTGACGAGCCGCACGTCGAAGTAGCGCGCCAGATAGAGTTGGCGCAGTATTTCTAAATGGTCTTCGGGGGTCAGACTATCTCGAGCTTTCTGGCTCGGTTTCTTGGTTTCTTTCGTTAATTTGTCGCCTTTCTCGCCCTTGAGAGAGGCAACGGTCGCTTCGCTGCTCAACTTAAGATATCTCCTGTTTTTCCACCATCCTTGGTGGGGTAGAGAGTATACCTACGCACGGCAAATTTCAGGGTTTTGTTCGCGCCGAATATGTACTGCCCGGTACAGTACGTTGGACTTGTTTCGACCGTCGTCTGCCACTGAAAATCAGGATCGGCATCATGCCGGCGAGCACGGCTACACTGCTCGGCTCGGGGACGGGTCGCCAGAGGACGGCTTTGGCGCGGCCGCCGTCGTCGAGGTCTGCTGCCCATCCGACGATGTTGCCGAACTCGTCAATGCCCATCGCACGGGACTGCGCGCCCGAACCAATGAATTGGGAGGGCAGCAGGTTGTGAAGATCAAGGAATGACGCTGCGGTGCCATTCCAACTGGCGGCATGAATTTGAAATGCCGTTCCCTTTTCACTGGCAGCCAGCCCAACTTGGGTGGAGCCGTTG
>JAICGT010000370.1 GCA_025922995.1 Fimbriimonadales bacterium | reverse complement strand
TAATCGATCCAACGGGAAAAGTTACGCCCTCTTTCGAGAGCATCGCTTCCTTGCCGATGTCATTCACGTATACGGTGAAATACTTAGGGACGTGTGGGTTCTTCGCCGACCACTTGGGCGGCGTCGGCACACATAGCATGCTAATGTACGGCTCCAAGTAAATAGGAGAGTCATTTACTTTCGTCCAAGTACGGTAGCTGGAGATAGCGTCATCCTTGTCAGCCTCGACGACGACGCAGGCGGCGATCAGGGCCAACAACAGCCCTGGTATGGCAAAGCGAATAGATGACCAACTGTTCATTTATATCCTGCACATTCGATATACATCGTCCAAAAAGGACTTGGTGGGCAAGGAGGGACTCGAACCCTCACGCCTTGCGGCACTGGAACCTAAATCCAGCGCGTCTACCAATTCCGCCACTCGCCCGTGAGTGACAGATTTTACTCGCGGCGCTTGGCCGGCTGCCGCCCGAAGTACTTCTCGTTCGCGCCGGGTTCGAGTTCGGCGGTGTATCGGCGCAGTATTTCAGCAGCCTCGCTTTCAAAATGCGCCGATCCGGAGACATCCCCCTGCCAAATCTCCTCCAACACCCATTCGGGCACGGGCAAGAACACGATCCGCTCCGGAGGCTCGACAAGAACCTGCAGCACCGTAGCCGTCGAATTCGAATCAGGATAGATGAACTCGAAGGTCGCCGCGTGCGGCTCGTAGTTGGTCGCCCCCATCTGCGGCTTGCCCTTGACCTGAGCTTCGCGCAAAAGTGCTTCGTCGAACTTGCCCTCTGCGGGCAGCCTTCCCTGCGATAGGTCGTCGAAGATTCGCGTCTTGATGTCGGCAGCCCATTCGTTCAGTGTCATGGACCTTAGGATACGCTACAAACGCCACGGTTGCCAACCGACAGGGTCGCAGCCACTGTGCCCGACAGCGCCGAAACAACTAGCGCCGAGACGTAAGCAGCCGGCGCTACGGTGCCATGACTTCCGACAATTCTTCTGCAAAGCGGTCGACTTCCGCCTTCGAGCGAACTTCGGTGACGGCGACCAGAAGCGAATTCTTATGCTCCGGGTAATAATAGCCGAGCGGCAATCCCGCGAGGATGTCGTTCTGCAGTAATTCGTCGCGCACTTGCGCGGCATCGCGCGACAAGTCGATGGCAAACTCAAATGCGAAAGATTCACCCGGAAACGTCGGTTTAACGCCTGAGATCGCCGTTAGTTTGTCAAAAGCGTAATGAGCTTTTCTGACGCATGTTTCCGCCATTTCCTTAAACCCGCTTTTACCCACCGCGCTCATCCAAACGGTTGCGCAAAGGGCCATGAGAGCCTGATTTGTGCAGATATTACTGGTCGCTTTTTCGCGTCGAATGTCTTGCTCGCGAGTGCGCAACGTCATTACGAATCCGCGGCGGCCCTCTGCGTCATGCGTCCTGCCGACGATTCTGCCGGGAATAGCTCGCACGAGGCTGCGCTTTACGCAGAAATAGCCAACCAGCGGACCTCCGAAGCCCATGGGTACGCCGAGCGGCTGCGCTTCTCCGACGACGACGTCACACTCCATTTTCCCGGGCGGCACGATCGCACCCAGAGCTATGGGTTCGCAAACCGCAATCGCCAGCGCGCCGTGGGCATGTGCCTCTCGAATCGTTTCGCGCGGGTCGTGAACC
>JAICGT010000369.1 GCA_025922995.1 Fimbriimonadales bacterium | reverse complement strand
GCACGCCGAAAATCGGCGACTCGATCGAGACCGCGCTGGGGCTGCTGCGCGTCGTCAACATGAGCCGGCACCGAATCACGCGCGTGTCCTTGACTCGTCCGTAGAGCTCTTAGCGTCAAGAGGCGCGTCCTCGACGTCCCTTCTTCGATGTCTCAGCAAAACGCGGAGGTGGACTCGTGGATGGATGCGCTGTTGCGCAACCACGCCTTGCCCGCCTGGTTGCAGGGTGAAGCCGCTGAGAGCGATGTCGTTATCAGCTCGCGGGTGAGGCTCGCACGAAACCTCGCCGGGCTGCCGTTTCCAGGCGCGTGCAGCAGGCGTCAGCTGCTGGTCGTTTTGCATAACGTTCGCAGGACGCTGCCGATGGAGTTTGAGGAGAGGTCGATCATCGGGGAAGCCGAACGGTCTCTGCTCATCGGGTCGCGGCTACTTTCGCCGAATCACGTTTTGGACAACGCCACGCGGAGCGTGTTTGTTTCGAGAGACCGGTCTGCATCGGTGATGGTTAACGAAGAGGACCATATCCGCGTGCAGTCGGTCACCGGAGGCTTGGCGCTCGATGCCGCCGCCGCGCGCACCCAATCGCTTGCCGACGGTCTCGGCGGCGTCTTGCCGATGGCACATGCGCCGGGCACTCGGTTTGCAACCGCTTGGCCGGGTAACGCGGGAGAGGGCAAGCGTATCGGCGTGATGCTTCACCTGGGCGCGATGGCTTTGAATCGCAGGAAGCCCGATGTGCCGGAGGGCTTTGCGCTTCGGGGATTGCTCGGCGAGGGCTCGCGGGGTTTCGGCGGCTTTGTGCAGGTAAGCACGACGCAGCGGGCGCTCGGGGAGCTTCTCGACTACGTCGGCGTTCTCATCGAAGCGGAGCGGGCCGCGAGACAGAAACTCGATCGAAGCGCGGTCGATCAGAATGTAGTCGAGGCGGAGGAGGACGAGGAGATGCCTCTGGATAAAGCCGTGGACCAGGTGTCCAGGATGCGTTTGCGGGCAGCCATCGATCCCGGCGATCGGACGCCCCGCGACTTCGACGCGTTACTTGCCGTGCTCGACCTGCGCAGCACGGACGGCCAATCGGCCTCGCTGAAGCGTCGGTCACTCATCCGTCGGTTTGTGGAGTTCGCGCTGCCGTGGCAATAGGGCGCCGTTGCTCGCTCGGAACAAAGCTGCGGTACTGTAGTTCCTACACTTACAAGGCTTGAGGGATTGCGAGGTAAGTTGGACGCCGTAACGAACCCCAAAAGCGTCTTATATATAGGCGGTGTAATCCGTCTAAGAAGAAACATATGTGGCAAAGATTTACCGAGCGAGCAAGAAAAGTCGTTTTCTACGCACAAGAAGAGGCGCAGAAGTTTGGCGAGGGCTACGTCAGCACCGAACACCTGCTCCTCGGACTCGTGCGTGAATCCGACAGCGTAGCTGCGCGCGTTTTAGACCAGTTGGGCATTAGCCTGGCGAAAATCAAGCGCGAAGTTGAGGAACAGCTTCCGCGAGGCGACCACAAATCCGGCCAAGAGATGGCGCTTACGCCGAGGGCAAAGCGCGTCATCGACCTAGCCTACGACGAGGCCCGCAACCTCAACAACAACTACATCGGCACCGAGCACCTGCTCCTCGGCCTGATCCGCGAAGGCGACGGCCTCGCCGGGCGCGTGCTCGCCAAGATGGGCGTCGAACTCG
>JAICGT010000368.1 GCA_025922995.1 Fimbriimonadales bacterium | reverse complement strand
TGTAACGCAAGTGCGCGGGCGCCCTCGATGCGCCGCGTCTTCGAGCCGATAGGCAGCCCGCTAAATCCTACTGCGGGATGTGTCGGCCGAACGCTAGGCTCTAAATCAGCCCAGAGTCGGGCAGCGGCTTGCTCAGTCCGAACTTTGCGTACCACCAACCGGAGGCTATGAACGTTTTGTCTACGAGCGCTAACGACATACTGGGTCGAGTCGGGCAAATCGTCACCCGAGGCAGAAAACCTCACAAAAGCAGGAGCGCCATTGACTTCGCTCCTGGCGATTTCCCCAACCTCTTGATACAATTCGTCTACGGTGGTTGGGCTCAGGGTGGATAAAATAATTAGTAGGCTTAGCATTGCTTGCTCCTTGGGCAGACGGCATTATCTTTTTCTTAAGCCACGACAAAATCGACTCCGAGACCTCAGTCGCCCGCGTGCTCATCAGCGGCCCCACGTGCGACATTCCGGCATAAAGATGCACATCCGCACCCGCCCACTCGGCTAAGCGGAGGCCGTCAGTGTAGGGAATGTCCGTGTCGTGTTGCCCTAACACTACCAACGTCGGGCACTTCGGCTTCATTGCCGGAATGCCGTTCCGAATCTCGTTGACGACGGCTCCCGACTCGTCGCGCCAACGCTTCCAGGCAAAGTCGATCTCGGCTGGGGAACTGTCGGGCATGGCAGCAACCGTTTCTTCCCTCGGGCCGTTCGCCCACCGGATGATCTCCGGGGCCTTTTCGGCAACTGTTCCGCGGCGTACTTCTCTCGGAAGAGTCGAGTTCACTAGCACGATCGCGTCGGGCGCTTCCGTCTCGGCAGCCTTAAGGGCGAGTATGCCGCCCATGCTCGCACCGATGATTACAAGCCTGCCGCCTTCGCGTTTGCACCAAGACTTGACCTGGGCCAAGTAATCCGCAAACCTCGTCTCCGCCAAGCCTTCGGCAGACGGCTCGAGATCAGGAGCAACCACTCTCCAGCCCGCCCGTTCGAACACCGGCTTCCACAGGTGATATTCCCAGCCGCCGCCGCCGGCGCCGTGTACCATAACCGCCACATCGACCGGCTGCGAAGCCGCGGCGAGCAGCAATGTTAGGGCGTACATTCGATGTCGAACCAGTTGCAGGCGTCGAGCTGATCGCCGTCGGAGAGGTCCGGCACTTCGTGGACGGGATACTGTTTGATCACATGCCCGTTGCGGTAAACGAGAACGATCTCGGCGAGGTCCGTCACATCGCTAAGCTGGTCGGACTTGAGGCGACTGATCAAGTCGCCGGCGGCTTTTGGGTCGTCGATAATCTTTTCGTCGACCATAACAAGGACAAATCGGTCGCCACGATCGGTACATTCGGCGTACTTCATTTCGCAATTGTACGCCCAAACGCGACGGACGCTGCTTCGCGCCCGTCCTCAATCTAACGCCGATGGGATCAAACAGGTTAGAAGCGTTCAGCGATGGTGTTCTGGCGATCATCATCACGATCATGGTCCTCGAGATGAAGATTCCTCATGGGACGGACCTCGATGCTCTGCGCCCCGTTGCCAACGTGCTCCTCAGCTACGTGTTGAGCTTCATCTACTTGGCGATCTATTGGAACAACCACCACCATATGATGGTGCTGGTCGAGCATATCAACGGGACGGTACTTTGGGCGAACATGCATCTGCTATTCTGGCTGTCGCTGGTGCCGTTCGT
>JAICGT010000367.1 GCA_025922995.1 Fimbriimonadales bacterium | reverse complement strand
CGATGCCGACGAGATGCTCGCCGCATACGAAGATGTTGCCGACCGGACGACCGATTTGCGTCTTGCGAAAGCGCTTCGCGAAGAGATATACGAAAGGCCGCGGGCTCGGATGGTTCAGTATCGTTTGGCGGTGCTGGCGACGCTCGAGGGAGGCAACGCGCTGCTGTCGACGCTGCCGGCAGTCACGCCGGATTAGTTGCGGTTACTCTGCGTCGGCCCGTCGCTTTCATTCCCATCGTCCGGCCGCATCGACAAAGTGTTGTGGAACTTCCCTGGGTAGCCGACGGTAAGCTTGCCGCAATGGTGTTGAATCGGTGACACCGAAGAAATGGTATAGGCTCGGCGTGGGGCTCCTCGCGACCGGCATCGCCCTGATGCTCGCCGCGCTTTTCCTGGCATATCGTTATCTCGCTGACCTGCCGGTGCCGCTGGTGTTCCATGACTGGCTCGAACAGGCTTCGACTTCGTTTGGACGGCTTACCGGAGCGGTGATTCTCTGCGGCCCAGGCGTGATCGTGGGGCTATTCGGCTACGCGCTCATCGAAAAGTACCACCACGACGTCTGACCCGCAGGAGTTATATGACCTACGAAGAGTTCCTCGCAGCGGCCCGCGAATGCGGTAGCGATTGGCTGGAGACTAAGACCGGACGCAGGTTTCGTGTTGGCGTCTATATGGACTGCCCTTTTTTCATCCTCGAGAGCACCGGGCAGGGCCGAAGCGATGGCCGCAAGGCCGCAAAAGCCTTTCTCGACCGATACAACGCGACTCGAAGCCTCCGCACGACCGACTATAAGGACGTCACTCGGAACGCTTCGTACTTTATCCCACTCGCTCTTCGCGCGGAAGAAAACGAAAGCCGTCCGTGAGTGTAGGTTGGCAGGATGTGGGTACCAACCGGCGAAATTTGCTGTTAACGTCTTATGGAGCCGAGGGACTACCTGATCGAGGAGTACACGCGTACCGTGTGCCCGCAGTGCCACGCCGAGGGAATACGGAGCGACGACCCGCACGCGTTTGTGGACGGAATGCTTGTTTCGCGAGACGGGTCAGTTTGGATGCGCCGCTATTGCAACAAGCACGGCGAGACCGAATCGCTTTACGAATCCGACGCGGACATCTGGCGATCGCGCAGAGGCTGGAGCACGCCGACGCTGCAGATTACGCCGGACCGAGCGGACAACGTCGGCGGATTTCCGGAAGCCTATCGCAACGGCTTGCCCGCGTCGCATGCGCAGCACACCTGCATATTGCTGCTGAACGTCACCGAGCGCTGCAATTTCAAGTGCCCGACTTGCTACGCCTCGGCGCTGGCTCCGGACGCGCCCCAAAGCGAACACGACGGACCGACAATCGACGAGATCGAGCACACCGTCAAGACGGTGATCGCACGCGAAGGCGGGAAGCTTGGCGTGCTGATGCTGTCCGGCGGCGAGCCGACCGTTCGCAAAGACTTGCCGGCGATCATCGAGCGTGTTGCTCCACTTGCGATTACGCGCGTGATGATCAACACGAACGGCCGCCGCATCGCACGAGACGACGCTTTTCTCGATCTCTTGCGAAAGTACAAGGACCGGATCGAGGTGTACTTGCAGTTCGACGGCCTCGAAGCCGAAGGCTCGCTACAGCACCGCGGCGAGGACGTGCGTGAGGAAAAGAAACTTGCGCTGCAAAGGCTCAACGACGCCGGCGTCT
>JAICGT010000366.1 GCA_025922995.1 Fimbriimonadales bacterium | reverse complement strand
GCCGGTGAAGAGCGCTTTCAGTTTCCGGTCGACTGCTTCAGCCTGCAGGGCTTGGTGCAGCGGGCCATCACCGCACAAAACGAGCCAAGCATCCGGGTAAGAGTCGGCGATGCTTGCGAAGGCCTCGAACGCTACTTTAATGCCCTTGTCCGTCCGCAGACGAGCCGCACACGAAATCACTTTCTCTCCAAGGGCGGCGATGTCCGGCGCAGGCTTAATGCAAGTGATTGCCGACGCCGGATGCACCACCGCGACTTTGTCGGCGCTGATGCCTCGTGCTATGAGGTGCTTTCGGACAGCATCAGAAACTGCGATGACGTTCAATGCCGCGCGATAAGGCAAGACCGTGTTGAACGAATGAACGTGTCCGTATGCCGGCACTCCCAGTCGCCGTGCGGCTCGGAGCCCCCAATAGCTGGCCGTCGAAAGGTGCGTGTGGACGACGTCGGGCTGATATCTGGAGATCAGCGCGCGCAGCCGGCGACTCGCAAACGGGTTGATCTTTCCGGAGATCGCAAGCCTCTCGACGTTTAGGTCGAGGCCCGCATAGAATTCTTCGACCGGGGCACAGGGCCTTATTCCGATCAGCACTTCATGGCCCTGCTTCTCGAACTCCCTCGATATCCAGCCGACGTAGCGCTCCGCGCCCCCTAACCTACTTGGTGTAATGAGTTCGAGAATTCTCATGCGGATCTCCTGTCTATGGCTGCGCAAACCCGCTTAATGACCATTTCAACTTCTATGGCAGCCATACAGAAATAGGATCCGCCACACGTGGGCCTTCTATAACAAGGGCTACACGGTTGCTTAACGTATATTGTCCCGGCGTCATTACCATACGGCCCCGTGAAGTTAGGGTCGGTCGGACCATACAGACCTACGACGGGCGCCCCTACTGCGACTGCCAAGTGCAATGGGCCGGAGTCGCCGCCGATGACCACAGCGGCAGACGACAAGATCGATGCGAGGGTAAGGATATCGGTTCGGCCGACGACCGAATAGTTGGTTTTTTTCGCGACTGCGCGCGCGCTGACCGTCGCTCCGTGATCCGCGGACGAACCGACGAAAACCGGCGTGATGCCTTCGTCGACGAGCCGGTCTGCCAATGTCCCCCAACGTTGGTGCGACCATTGCCGCTGAGGCGTCGTAGCGCCAACGAAGAGGGCTGCGTACGGCCTCGGCACGATCGTCATCAGCGCCTCGGACTCTTGCTTCTTCGCTCGCGCCAACCATTTCTGCGGCCTAAACTCTCCCGCTTCGATACCCAGCGCCCTGGGATAGTCGAGCATAAGGTCCACTGCCTTCCTGTCCCTCGATTTTGCGCTGATTACCGGGTAGTTCAGGTTCCAGTGGCTGAATTCGCGCCTGCTGTCTGCGCCGATGCGAACCTTGGCTCCGGAGAGTCTCGCGATCATCGAACTGACAAACAAGCTTTGAAGGTCAAGCGCGACATCGTATTTGTCCTTCCTTAGGGCTAGGCCGATTCGTACCGCGGCCCAGAAGTCTTTTCGCGGGAAGGAATACGTCGCGTCGACGTTAGGGTTGGCTTCCACAAGCGAGCGGAACGGATCCTTGACGACCCAGCCGATGTGCGCCTTGGGCCTGTGGCGCCTAATGATGTCTGCCACGGGCAGCGCGTTGCAGATGTCCCCCATCGAGCTCGACTTGATGATCAGAATGCGGTTGGCGTTGGCCGCTGCGGC
>JAICGT010000365.1 GCA_025922995.1 Fimbriimonadales bacterium | reverse complement strand
GACGCTCAATCGGACCTCGCCGTCCTGAAAATCGAGGCAAGCAGCAAAGACTTAAAGCCATTGCGATTTGCCGACTCGGAAAAAACCCGTGTGGGCGAATTCGCTATCGCGATTGGCGCGCCGTTCCACCTCGACAATAGTGTCACCTATGGCCACGTCAGCGCGAAGGGCCGGTCGCGGATTATCAATGATCCATCGATGGACCAGGACTTCATCCAGACTGACGCCAACATTAACCCCGGAAACAGCGGCGGACCTCTCGTAAACATCGAAGGCGAAGTGATCGGCATTAACACGCTTATCAAAGGCCTCCGCACCGGCATTGGCTTCGCCATCCCCAGCAATCTCGCCCGCGAAGTCAGCGAAAAGCTTATCAGTGACGGCAGATACATTCGCGCCTGGCTGGGCGTCGGCATTCAAGCGCTGCGCGAAGATACCGATTATCGCGACCTGATCACGGGCGTTTCCGACGGTGTCGTAGTAACTGCAATTCTCACTAACGGCCCGGCCGCAAAGTCCGACCTCAAGCCAAGCGACGTGATTACTTCGGTGGACGGCAGACCGGTCGCTACAGCCCAGCAACTCAAGAATGAGATTCGCTCCAAGAAAATCGGCGACTCCGTCACTCTGGACGTGGTCCGCAACGGCAAGCACATGAAGATCAAAGTCTCGCCGGATGCTTGGCCCGACGAGACGGGCACGCTCCTGGCCACAAGCCGGCCGTATCAGAAGGAAGAAACCGACAAAGCTTCGGGTTTTGGACTGACAGTTGAACCAGTTACCAGAGAACTCGCCGCCCGCTATGAGATCTCCGAAGCCGCGAGCAGCGCGGGCGTGATCGTTACACAAGTCGCCCGCGGCAGTGCTGCCGACCGCAAGCAGATTCACCCCGGCGACCTCATCACCGAGGTGAACCACAAGCCTGTTTCTTCACCGAAACAATTTCGCGAAGCGCTCAACGGAGCCGACCCGAAAAAAGGTGTCATCCTGAACTTCACCAGCCGCGGCACCAGCCGATTCGAAATTCTCAAGGAAAGCGGTGACTAAATCCTCCCACACCTCTTTCTAAGAGGGCGCCGGTCCGCAAGGGCCGGCGTATTTTCTTTCTCCGAACTCGGTAGGGTCGCGACGCCGCTCGCGACCGCACTATCGCCCGCATGCTGCTCTTGCTGAGTCTGCGGTCACGAGCGGCGTCGTGACCCTACCCACACGAACACGCTTGAGCCTTGCGCGCTTCCCATTACCTTCGATTCGATGCAGATGTCCGAACACGACCTGTGGCAGCGATTTCAACGCTATTACTCCACGTTTCCCTCGATCGGTCTTTCCATCGACCTGAGCCGGATGAATTTCGCTGACACCTACCTCGACTCCATGGCGGCGCCAATGGCCAAGGCTTTCGCAGCCATGGACGCTTTGGAGAAAGGCGCCATCGCCAATCCCGACGAGAACCGCATGGTGGGTCATTACTGGCTGCGAAATTCCAAACTTGCCCCGACTCCAGAAATTCGCGCCGCCATTGACGATACAATTGCCCAGGTAAAGCGTTTCGCATCGGACGTTCACAAGGGGGGTCTCCACGGGGCTGATGGTCCCTTTGCTCAACTCCTGCTCATCGGCATCGGAGGTTCAGCTTTGGGGCCGCAATTCGTTTCAAATGCATTAGGGCATCCCCGGACAGATCGGCTCAAATTGTCCTTTTTC
>JAICGT010000364.1 GCA_025922995.1 Fimbriimonadales bacterium | reverse complement strand
GGATCTCTCTCGATCCGCAGCCCAATTCTTACCGGAATATCTTGCTTAGACTTCCTTACACTTGGCCGCCTTGAAGTCCGCCTCGCCGACGAACTTATACAGTTTACGCCCGTCGTGTGAGGCGATCAATTGGTAACGGGTCTGCGTCCCGTTCTTGGTTTTGCGCTCCGCCCGGGTTTTGACGACGTTGCCTTCGTCTACTTCGACGTGCTTCTTTTCTTTCAAGTCATAGAATTTCATGTTCCTCTCCTTTGAGCCGGTTAGGTTTGTTAGTGGCGCGGCTCTCATGAGCCGCCTCTCGTAGGATTGTATCCCCACGAGTGCGTGCTCATGCCTAGTTTCAAGCTCAAATGTGCGATTTCCTGCCTGAAATCACCCGTTTTTGCCCGAAAACGGGTGATTTCGGCCCCGCCTTTCAACCAAGCGGCCAAAAAAAGTAAACTCCCAAGCCCCATGGCCCGACTCGTAATCCCCGAGGCAGAAGCGCTCATCGACAAGGAAATCAAGGTCCTCGACAAGGGATTTGTGCGCCTCGTGGACTACCTCGGAGGCGATGCGAGGATCGTCCAGTCGGCACGGGTCAGTTACGGAGAAGGCACCAAAACGGTTCGCGAAGACCGAGGGCTCATCAACTACTTGATGCGGAACGAGCACACGAGCCCGTTCGAGCAAGTGACGCTGACATTTCACACCAAGATGCCGATATTCGTTGCGCGCCAGTGGGTTCGGCATAGAACCGCCAGGCTAAACGAAATCAGCGGCAGGTATTCGATCATGGCAGACGAGTTCTACCTGCCCGACCCCTCGGAAGTGCGAACGCAGAGCTCGGTGAACAAGCAGGGCCGAAGTGAGGAGTCGATAGACGAAGCGACGAGCGTCAAGTGGCTGGAGACGCTCGCGGCCGACCAACGGGCGGTCTACGCTCACTACGAAGAAATGATCGAGGGCGGCCTGGCCCGTGAGCTAGCGCGAATCAACCTACCGCTTTCGTTGTACACGGAGTGGTACTGGCAGACCGATCTGCACAACCTGTTCCACTTCATCCACCTGCGGGCAGACGCGCACGCGCAATACGAGATCCGCGTTTTTGCCGAGGCTCTCGCAACATGCGCCAGGGCGGTTGCGCCGTTGGCTTACGAGGCGTTCGAGGAACACAAGATGCATGCTGTCAAGTTTTCACGCTCCGAATGCGGCGCGCTCGCCAAGATGCTGGCCGGCGAAACTCCCGAATTGGACGAGCGGCCGATGAAGATTTTTATGGAGAAAGTACAGAGGCTAGGTGGCGAGGCATGAAAGTCCGACTCTTTGCAGGGCTGCGAGAAAAGTTCGGAGAGGTGATCGACGTCCCGATCACTGCTCCATGCACGGTCGCAGATGTTCAGAACGAGCTCGTCGCGATGAACTGCTGGCTGCCCGGAACGCGACTGGCGGTCGATCGCAAGTTTGCGATTGCCGAAGACGCCGTCGGCCTCGACTCGGAGATCGCGGCGATACCGCCGGTGACTGGTGGCTGAACCGATCGTCCGGCTGGTTCGGGAGCCAATTGACGTAGCTGAGCTGCGCTCACGCTTCACTAACACCACGCGCGGCGCGGTCGTTGTTTTCGAAGGCGTCGTTCGATCGGTGACCGGAGACCAAGCGACCTCGAGGTTGAGCTACGAAGCGTACGAGGAAATGGCGCTGCCCCTGATGGCGGAGATCGCGATACGCGAGGGCGATGCCGATGTCG
>JAICGT010000363.1 GCA_025922995.1 Fimbriimonadales bacterium | reverse complement strand
TTCCCCAGTTTTTGAAGCATGGAAATATCCGCCGTAATTTCGGGGTTTTGGAGGTCTCGCTGCGCCTCCTCGTAGCGCTGTTCGATTTCGCGAAGCCTATCCCACATCGCTCAGAATTATACCGGTGGGCTAATATAGAGCGCAGACTTTCATGTCAACCCCGGTCGCCGTTTACGTCCACATACCTTTTTGCCCGTCGAAATGCGGCTATTGCGACTTCAACAGCTACGCCATGTCCGGCGGAATCGTAAAACGCACTGTCGACGCGATCTGTGCCGAAATTGAGCGGAGCCCGCATGCGGGACGGCCCGCCAAAACGATCTTCTTCGGCGGTGGCACACCCACGTTTATCGAGGCACAGGACCAACAAGCGATCCTAGAGGCCGTTACGAAGATTCACCCGCCCGTTACCGGCTGCGAAATCACCACAGAGGCAAACCCGGGCACGGTCGATGCGGCAAAGTTTAGAGCGCTGCGAGCAGCCGGATTCAACCGCCTGTCGATCGGGGCGCAGAGCTTTCAAGCCGAGGAGCTGCGCGTTCTCGACCGAGTCCATTCGCCGGACGACGTGGTCAAAGCTGTAGAGGCGGCTCGCGGGGCCGGCTTCGATAACCTGAGTCTCGACTTGATGTTTGCGCTCCCACATCAAAATATGCAGCTCTGGATCAAAAACCTGGACAAAGCCCTCTGCTTGGAGCCCGACCACCTAAGCCTATACTGCCTAACCATCGAGCCCGCCACTCGGTTCTACAAACTCCATCTGCAAGGACGGCTTCACCAGCCCGGCGAAGGAATCCAGGCCGAAATGTACGATTACACGGTTGCCCGGGCTGCCGAGGCGGGATACGCGCGCTACGAGATCAGCAACTTTGCCCGACAAGGAAAGGAGTGCGCCCACAACCTGTGCTATTGGCGGGCTGAGGAATACGCCGGTTACGGGCCCGGAGCAGTCGAACGAATCGGCACTACGCGAAGGACGAACATGAAACACCCCGAACGCTACTGCGAGGCCATCGAGGTTGGGTCTCGACTTGCGTGTGACGAGGAGGAACTCGACGCCGACAACATGCGTGTCGAGCGCATCATGCTCGGGCTCCGCTTGACCGAAGGAGTCGATCCGGGCGAATTCAGCGCGTCTGCTGTCGAAGAAGTCGTCAGAAAGGGCTGGATCACCAACAACGGACGAGTTCGATTGACCGACGCCGGTGCCCACTACTGCAACCAGGCGATCATCGAGCTTCTATAGAAGCGAAACGCCTCGTTCGAACGGAATACCCAGCGCCGCCGCGACAGTCGCTCCGACGCACCAGAGGCCCTCTTGATCCCCCAACGCCGTGACGCCCGACATGCCGTGATGCCAGACCGAAACCGGCACGTACTCGCGGCTGTGGTCGGTGCTCGGCGTCGTCGGGTCGTTGCCGTGGTCGGCGGTCAGGATCAACAGGTCCGACTCGGTTAAGATAGCCTTGATATCGGAGAGATACTCGTCGAACGTTTCCAGCGCCGCTGAAAATCCTGCCGTGTCGTTGCGATGCCCATAGAGCATGTCGAAGTCCTCGAAGTTTGCCCAGATGAACCTCGAGTCGCTTTCGAGCGCCTCTTTCAACATCGCGTAGTGCTCCATGTTCGACTGAGTCCGACGCACATCTCGAAATCCGCGGTGGGCAAAAACCTCTGGAATGACCCCGATACCGAACACGTCACCGATCTCATCTACGAGATTTCGCGGCG
>JAICGT010000362.1 GCA_025922995.1 Fimbriimonadales bacterium | reverse complement strand
GTGAAGCTCCCGCAGGCGTTGGCGGAGCTGGGATTGATCGATGAGTACGAGTTCGTGGTGCACCCCAGATTGGCGGGCCACGGGCCGACGTTGTTCGCCGGGCTATCGAAGCACGTCGACTTGAGGCTCGTGAGCCGGCTGGAGTTCGGCTCGGGGGCGGTGGCGATGCGGTATGAGCGGAGAAGGTAGCCATCGGGCTTGATCGTGGCGCAACGATGCGACGTCGTCTTCAACCGACGTCGGGCTGGTGCCCTCCGGAGCCGCCGCGGCTGAACGCGTGCGTTGGGCGCCGCAAGCCGCACTGTCAGAGGAGCAACAATGGCTGAGAACAAGACCAAGCCAACCGATGCCAGCGTCGAGGACTACATAGCCTCTCGGGCCAACGAGGAACAGCGCAAGGACTGCAAGGCGCTGATGTCCATCTTCAAGAGAATCACCAAGCAGCAGCCGAAGATGTGGGGGCCGAGCATTGTCGGCTACGGTTCTTACCGCTACACCTACGAGAGCGGAAGAACAGGCGAGATATGCCTCGCGGGCTTTGCCATACGCGGGCGAGAACTCGTTGTCTATATTGTCCCCGAAGGGAGAGAGCAAAAAGCACTACTGTCCAAGCTGGGAAAGCACAAGATGGGCAAGTCTTGCGTGTACTTCAAGCGGCTGGCAGACCTGGACAAGACGATACTTGAGCAACTGGTTGCGAACTGCGTCCTGAAATTGACGCGTCGGTATGGCACAACCAACGGCGGCAAACCCCCGCTCCAGCCGACCCGCCACGGCAGGCGGGCGCCTCAACTCGAACGTTAGACCCACAACTCCTGCCGCAAACACGGAGTCACTGATCCGCGAGTCTGGGCGAACGCGCGCGGAGTTCATCGATGCGCTTCGATGCCTCGGCCTTCGTCAGCGCGTCATCGAATACCTCGCCGGTCTCTCGACACAACGTCTCCAGGTACGAGCGTTGTGCATCGGTCATCGGCTCGTCGCCGGTTTTCCATTCTTCCGGGTCGCGTTGCAATGCCGGCTGAGCGGTATCATCCGTTGACTGCTTCTTCATGAGGCGAATGGATCGCAAAAGCAAGGCCAATTCTGCGAGAACGCCAGCATCGAGAAACGCTTCAGCTCGCTTCATCGAGCCCATGCTGTTGCTGCGAACCGATTCGCTTCCGGACAGCGAGCAGTGGCTGTACGAGCTGAAGCTCGACGGCTACCGGGCGATTGCATTCAAGCGCGACGGAACCGTTCATCTGCGGTCACGCAACGACAACGACTTCAGCAGCCGCTATCCGGGCGTAGTGAAGGGACTCGCGAAGATGCCGGATAACACCGTTATCGACGGTGAGGTCATTGCCTTCGACGATGACGGGCGTCCGTCCTTCAGCGCTCTGCAGAACTATGGGTCGGCGGCAGCTCCGGTCATCTACTACGTATTCGACGTGATGGTGCTCGCCGGCCGCGACCTGATGCGCGAGCCACTCGAGAAACGGCGCGAGCTCCTCGAAGAGAAGGTGCTGCCGAAGCTGGCGGAGCCGGTCCGGTACGCGAGCGCGCTCGATGCCGCTCTTCCCGTACTCGTGCAATCAGTCAAGGAGCAGGGGTTCGAAGGCCTCGTCGCCAAGCGGCGCAGCAGCGTGTACGAGTCGGGACTGCGCACCGGCGCGTGGATGAAGATGCGCGTCAACCGCGGTCAGGAGTTCGTGATCGGCGGCTACACCCGTGGAACGAAGACGTTCGACGCACTGATCTTT
>JAICGT010000361.1 GCA_025922995.1 Fimbriimonadales bacterium | reverse complement strand
GCTGCTTCACGCCCTGATCAAAGTAGGAGAACTCTACGACTTCGCGCTGCTGGTGTTCGGCCGCGACGACACCACGATGATGAGCGAAGTAACGATACCCACCGTTCGCGATAATGTGATATTCGAGTTGGGCCTGTTCATGGGCCACATGGGAACTGGGAGGGCCTTTTGGTTAAGTCCGAGAGGATCCAAGGCGCCTCAGTTAGCAAGCGATCTCGACGGCATTGTCCATCTGCAATTCAACGAACCCGACATGAACAATGCTGCGGCGATCGCCGAATCGCTTGCAGAGACGCGAGCGAAGTTTCATCAACAAATTAACGCCCTTGGCCTCCGCACCAACCGAACCGGTCATGTCGTACCGATGAGGCGAGCACTATGTCTCGCATCTTCACAGTATTCGCAGGCGCGCTTCCAGGCAGACCTCAAATACATCCACGACTTTTTTTCAGAACGCGAAGTCACGAGCGAGCAGGGCGTAACGGCCGACAGTTTTCAAGACTATTTTGGTCCGGGACAGGTGTGGGATATGGTCCATCTCGGGCTCTTTGTCGACAAGGAAAATCAACACATGCTATTCGACTCGGCCTCGGGTGGTCAGAAGGAATCCTTACACATTCAGGCGATCGAGCGCATGATCAAGGAGTGCGGAGCAGCATTAGTCGTAATCATCACCTGCGACTCGCTCCTGTTCGGCGAGCAGTTGGCCCGCTTCACTAGCGTGATTGCGGGACATCAGGCGATTGCACCGTCCAGCGCCTTGAGCTGGGCGAAGGTCTTTTATCAGGCACTCTCAGTTGGCATGCCGCTCTCACAAGCCTTCGACAAGGCGCAGGATGCGGCAGACCCGGGTCTCGTTCTGCTGGCCCGCAAAGATATTCGATTTCGCCGGCTGGTCCAGTGAGTAGATTGACGATCAGAAATCGCCGTCCATCACGGCGCCCTTCTGCCCTTGACCACTCTGCCGTCCGGGAGCGTCACGAGGATGCCGGTTACTTTACCGCCGGTATCTCTTTCAAAGCTGACAGGGCTGCCCATCGGTTGCGCCATAAACTTATCGACCGCTGCTTCGGGGACCAGTTCGACGCGCTCGCCCTGCGGATTGAGTGCGATTAACTTGTCACCTTCCTGCCTGACTTCCAGAACGCCCAGCGTCCCACCATCGTACCTGCCGACAAGCGCCGCAAACTTGCCGTCGGTTATGCCCGGCGTCGCCGTTTGCGCAGCCTTTGGTGCGGGAGCGGGGAATGCTGAGCCTGGCTGTGGAAGCGAACCGATCGATACTTCTGCAACCTTGCCTTGCTCGCCCGGATGAACCGGGAAAGACGGCCGCTTCGGAACAAACGTCGGATTCTTCGAAACCTGCGCCAGCGCGACCTCAACCGCCTTTTCGAGCTGCGGATCTCGTCCGGCAAGCACATCGCTCGGCGTGATTTCAACGTCGACGTCCGGCGCTATGCCAACGTTTTCTATGCCCCAGCTTGCACCGCTCGGATCGTACGCCGCTCGATTCGGAAGACGGATCTGCCCTCCGTCGATGAGCGGCGGAGTGAAGTAGTAGGGACCGATACCGCCGCCAAAAGTGCGCTTGCCGACAATTGGACCAACCTTCGCAAGCTTAAACATAAACGCGCCGGTCTCAGCGGCCGATCCGTTTAGTTCGTTGATCATCAACACCTTTACGGGCGGCGCGGGATTCACCGGCGTGGCGATGTCGTCACCGCCGCGAAACATGTAGTAGTAAAGCGGCTT
>JAICGT010000360.1 GCA_025922995.1 Fimbriimonadales bacterium | reverse complement strand
TTTATTGGCTCGCCGCCGATGAATCTGGTAACCGTGCCGGTCGATGACGGGTCGGCGAAGTTGGGCGAGTCCGCCTTTCCGGTCCCGCAAGGACTCGGCGCCTCGCAAGTAACTCTCGGGATCCGACCCGAACGCCTTCGACCCGAGATGAAGGGGATCGCGGTCAAGGGAGTCGTCGATGTTGTCGAACCTCTCGGGGCGACGAAAACCGTGATCATCAATGCAGGGGGCGTATCACTGATAGCTTCCGTCGAAGCGGATGTCGAAGCCGTGGACGGGCAGCCGATTACGCTGTTTGTGCAGAACGATCAAGTTCACTTTTTCGATTCGGAGACTGGTGACGCCATTTAAGTATCGGTAAACTCGTTCCCGTGTGGCCGTTTAAGAAAAAGCCGCCTGAGGCTCCGCTCGAGATCAACAAGAACGCGTACCTATCGGTACTCCTCGGGCCGGATACTCGGCCCCCGGTACTGACGTGGATGAACCCCGACGGCAGCAATGGAGCCGTCAAGGGATTTGCTGCTCCACTGGATCAGGGAGACTCGCCTGACTTGCTGTCGATGCCCATCGCCAACGGCAGCTTCGCGTTGGCCACGCCCGACCGAAAGACTCTGCTTCAAGCGGACTTCTTCGACCTGGCCGACGTTCCCGAGTTTCGATTGCCGACGGATCCGCAAGCCCAGGCTATGGTGGACCTGGCCGGCGAGAAGCTGTGGCGCGCGGAGCGTGCCGCTGGACTCGCGACACTAATTTTCAAGGGGTACAGCCCCGAAGTGTACCAATCGGTACGATTCATGCTCGATTCCGCTGCTCGGCTTGCGGCGTCGAGCGATGGAGTCGTTGCCGATCCGCTCGCGGAGACTTATCGTTTGCCCGAAGATTTCTCGCAGGCGAACCCATTGGATCCGCGGATCGACTTCCGCGATGTCGGAGCGATCAAGGCAATTCTGGAGAGCGGCGGAGTTTGGGTGAGCACCCGGGGGATGACTAAATTCAACCTTCCAGAATACGAGGTCTACGGCGTCGCCGAATCCGAGGTGACCCGAGTTGGCGAGATGCTTGTACTGGCGGGACAAGAGGCACTCTTAGGGTCGCAGATGCCCATCGGTGAGACCGTTTCGACGCCGATTGGCAGGGTCGAGACGATGCACGGCACCAAAAATCGAGAGCGGTGGGGTGACCGGCCCACTATCGAGCTTGTGCGGCGCTAACTGCCTCGGCCAGGCGTTCGGCAGCGCTGCTAGCCTGCCGCTCAGTGTTGTCGCGACCGAACGTAAAACGTAGCCCTTCCGCGGCTTCTTGCTCGCTAAGCCCGGCTGCCAGGAGCACGTGCGACGGCTCCACGCTTCCGCTGCTGCACGCCGCCCCGCTGGAGGCCGCGACGCCGAGCCGATCGAGGTTGATGAGCGCGACTTCGGCGGAGACGCCGGGGATACGCAGGTGCACGTGGGTGTGCAAGCACGGCGCGCCATCGGCCGTGAAAACTGCAGTCGGGATCAGGCGACGGACTTCGTCGATGAATATCTGAGTCGGACTTGTCGGACTCGTCAGACCCGCCCGACACACGTCGCCAAAGCCTACTACCGCCGCAACATTTTCAGTGCCGCCCCGCATTTCCCGCTCCTGTCCGCCGCCCGCCATCAGAGGCTCGATCTTCACGCCGGCTCGAATCTTCAACGCGCCAACGCCTTTTGGGCCATAGACTTTGTGCGCCGAAACCGCGACGAGGTCGGCATCTGGCAGCGGCAGCTTTCCG
>JAICGT010000359.1 GCA_025922995.1 Fimbriimonadales bacterium | reverse complement strand
AGGTTTTGATGTTGCCGATGGGCCCTGTGAGCTTCGAGATCGTAGATTTCGGTGAACACGCGACCGAGGCCGCCGATGTAAATCGGCTGGCGACGCAGATTACCGGCGCGCATTTCGAGGGCGAGCATGGCGAGAATCTCCTGAGTGCGGCCAAGCGCGAATACCGGAATGAGAACCGAGCCACCGCGCTGGATGACCGCGTCGATCGATTTGGCAAGACGATCGATTTCCGCCTGGCGATTGAAGCCGGGTGGCACGTCGCGATTGCCGCGTGTCGTTTCCATGATCAGCACATCGGCTTTTACATCTTCGAAGCGGGCGCACTTCAGAAGCGTTTGGTCGTGGAAGCAGACGTCGCCGGTGTAGAAGAGTGTTTCCTTGTCGCCGCAGACGAGCATGCCCGCGGAGCCAAGGGCGTGGCCGGCGTCGAAAAATTCAAGTGTCGGAGAGGTGAATCCGGCCCGAGATTTATGATAGCCGGCCCAGTCGATCTGACGATTGTATTTGAAACCCTGGAAAAGCGCGGCGATATCATCCACCTCATCGTGCGAATAAAGGGGATATTCCTTGATGCCGCATTCGTCGCGCTGGCGGACCATGACGTTGACTGAATTGTGTAGGACGCGCTCGATGAGGAAGTAGCTCAATTCGGTAAGCAAAACGTGGGCTCGGGGGAAGTGACGGACAGCAACCGGCAAGGAGCCGACGTGATCGTGATGGCAATGCGAGATAGCAATGGCATCGACTTCCTCGTTGGCGACCGCCGCATACATCGGGAGGCCGGCGCGGCCTTCGCGTTTTGGGTGAGTGCCCGCGTCCATCAGCAGGCGATTGCCCTCGATATCGACGAACCAGGCGCTGGCGCCGATGTTTACATCAGGATTTAAGTTGATGATCCGCATACCCTTTCAGCCCCTAATCCTACTCCTGATCCTAATCTTAATCCTACTCGGCGCTATCTGCCAATCGGATGCGATCCCGACGAGTCGGGAGTCTCCCTACCCGGGCTTTAGCTGCATCAGGGGCTCGACGGAGCTCGCCCCTCCGGAGAAAGGAGGTCTATGGATTGCTGGTGATTTTCGACCAATTTATGCCCTGAGATTCGGCGTATTTCGCGAACGCCTTTTCATTCTGGATGAGGACGGCGCGAACGACGCTGGAATCGTCAGCTCGGCCCATGTCCGGAATGAGGTCGGGAATAACGTCGACTTTTTTGTGCGCGTAAGTCAGGGCAAAAATGGCCTGCGCGAAGGCAAAATAGGGAAGATCCTTGTAAACGCCCTCAGCCGCGTCTTCCACCGCATCAGCCAGGAATTCAAGTTGATCGACGAGGTGCGGAAACTTCGGAGCATTGATTTGCGTGAACTCGACCTTCCAGAGGGGAAGGTGCCGCACAACCTGCTCGACCACCCGCGGCGTGATATGCGCAGCGCCATGATTGACATAGTTCACGAACTCCGACATGGCCGAAGGCTGGCAGAGCGCCGAACCAAAGTAAATGCGAAAGCGAACAGGCGAGCAAGCTTGTTGCCCGGCGATTCGACGCTATCGGACGAACATTGGCCAAATACCCGGCCCGACTATCTCCGGCCCAGGCAAAGTCAGGTCGTTGAAAACTGACCCTCAAACTGACCCGGAGAACGAGTTTAGCGATCCTGGACAAGTCGGAAGGCTGCGGCAGGTGTCAGAACACCACCCAAGCCGCTGCAAGCTCTTCGGCAGGACTTACAATGACTGGCTGGAGGAAATGACGCCGCAAAATGTTCGACAACTGGTGTGCTGAGGAGCTTTTT
>JAICGT010000358.1 GCA_025922995.1 Fimbriimonadales bacterium | reverse complement strand
GTTTGTCCCTGTTTTTGCGCATGATAGAATGAGGCTCCTCAATCGAGCCTCCGACTAGCGGATATGAGTTCCGAGACGTCTCTCCGCACCATCTTTAGCGAGGCCCTCGAACGCGAGGAGCCTGCGGCACGCGCCACGTACCTCGACAAGGTCTGTGGTGCCGATCCCTCTCTGCGACAGCGCGTCGAGAACCTTCTTCGCGCCCACGAAGAAGCCGGTGGATTCTTTTCCGATCCCTCCGCCAAACCCCAAATCTCGGCTTCTGCTTTGGCGTCCCTCGACCCCTCGCTGCCGCTGATCGAGAAGGCTGGCGACAGAATCGGCCATTACAAGCTGCTGCAGCAAATCGGTGAAGGGGGCTGCGGGGTCGTCTATTTGGCCGAACAGGAACAGCCGGTTCGCAGGCGGGTCGCCCTCAAGATCGTTAAACTCGGCATGGACACCAGGCAAGTCGTCGCCCGTTTCGAAGCCGAACGGCAGGCACTGGCCATGATGGACCACCCGAACATCGCCAGGGTGCTCGATGGCGGCGCTACGGAAAACGGACGGCCTTACTTCGTCATGGAATTGGTCCGCGGCGTAAAGATCACCGACTACTGCGACCACAACAACCTCACCACCCGGGAGCGGCTCGATCTCTTCGTCCAAATCTGTAAAGCCATCCAGCACGCCCACCAAAAAGGCATCATTCACCGCGACCTCAAGCCTTCCAACATTCTCGTAACGCTGCACGACGGCGTGCCCGTGCCAAAAGTCATTGACTTCGGCATCGCAAAAGCCACCGGCCAGCAACGCCTCACCGACAAAACGCTCTTTACCGCCTTCGAACAATTCATCGGCACCCCGGCCTACATGAGTCCCGAACAAGCCGAGATGAGCGGTCTGGACGTCGACACCCGCAGTGACATCTACTCCCTCGGCGTTCTCCTCTACGAATTACTCACCGGCAAAACGCCCTTCGATACCAGAGAACTCCTGGCCGCCGGCCTCGACGAAATGCGCCGCACCATTCGTGAACAGGAGCCGATGCGACCCAGCACCAAACTCAAGCAGACGCGGGCGGCAGCCGCAGCTGCGGGTCGCGGTTCCGCCAAATCCAAAATCCAAAATTTAAAATCCGAAATCGACAACGATCTCGACTGGATCGTCATGAAGTGCCTGGAGAAAGACCGCACCCGCCGCTACGAAACGGCCAATGGTCTGGCAGTAGATATCGAACGTCACCTGAACAACGAAGCTGTGCTGGCTCGTCCGCCGACGCGACTGTACCGATTTCAAAAAATCGTCCACCGCAACAAAATCGCCTTTGCCGCAGCCGCTGCGGTCACCGTCGCCCTACTGCTAGGCTTGGGACTTTCCACCTGGCTGCTTGTTCGCGAGCGCGCCGCGCATCAACGTGCCGAAGCCAACGAGAAAAAAGCCGAGGCTGAAGCGGCTCGCACCCGGCAGGTTGCCCAATTCATGAAGGACATGCTCGCCGGCGTCGGTCCGTCAGTGGCTTTAGGTCGCGACACAACTATGCTCCGAGAGATTCTCGAGAAGACTGCTCAGCGCATCGACACGGACTTGACCAACCATCCTCCAGCAGAAATCGAATTGCGACTGACTTTATCGGACACGTACCGCGACCTTGGGCTCTATCGGGAGTCCGAAACGATCGCACGCCGGGCCCTCGATCGTGCTCGAGCATATTACGGCGAGACCCATCACGTGACCGCTGATGCCTTGGTCCACCTTGGGTGGGCATTGTTCAACCTGAGGATCCTTGGCGAGGCCGAAACATGCCTGGCGCACGCGATCACAAT
>JAICGT010000357.1 GCA_025922995.1 Fimbriimonadales bacterium | reverse complement strand
TTCTTGATTTGGATCATTCCGAGGTTGCCGCAGTTTTCCGGAAAGCATTCCAACGCAAACCAGGCGGTTACCGGAGGAGGCTTGGACGCTACCTACTCCCTGTTTTTTTGGACTTGCATAGTGATTATCGGCATCGTGACATTGTGGTGCTACAATTTGCGAGTGAAGCGGTCGGACGCCGACGCGAAGCGTGATGAAACCGATACTCCTGATTCCTCCGATACTAGTGTGGTCCGCCCTGTTCGGCTACGCGGCGTGGATTAGCTGGCGCCGGCGTTAACCCATCGCGTCGCGGAGTTCGCGCAACCTGCGCAGCGCTGCCAGCAGGGTGCCGTTTTCGAACTGGCTGGCGATATAGCCGTCGCAGAATCTCTCTCCGCGCGTACACAACGAAAAGTATCTCCGCACCTGATCGATCGTAGCCGATTGGAAGTATTCGATGGGGAAATAAGCGCCAAGCACCGAGAACGGAATCGGCTCCTGGGTCGGGTCTTCCGGTAAGGGGTTGTAGGGATGGACCCGGCCGCCGAAGAAAGCTAGGGCGCGCCAGAACTCATCAACTTTAGGGTGATATTCGGGGTAAGGCAGATGCGTGACCTCGACTCCATCGATGACGCTTTTCCTGAGCGGCGGCCATGTAAAAGGCACGAACGACGGGTCTTCAAACACGGGCAGAAACGCCAGCACCGCGTCGATTCCTTCAACCGGCCAAATGCCAGGATCGTCAGCCATTCGGACCGATTATGTCGCGTTCGTAGGGCATAATCTGATTTCGATGTCCGACGTCTTTGAAAAAATCGAGAGCCTCGCGGCGATCCTGGATGCCCACGGCCTCGTTGCGATTCGTTTGAAGGAAGGCGACAAGGAGATCGAACTGCGGCGGGAGTCGGAGAACGTCGCGACCGCACCTGCCGGGCCCCGGCCCGCGCCGCAGGCAGCCGTAGGACAGGCGATTCCGAGCCCGATGGTCGGTGTGTTTTACGGTAGGCCGTCGCCCGACGAGGCTCCTTACGTGAACCCGGGAGACCGAATCACCGTTGGCCAAGTGATCGGCATTATCGAAGCCATGAAGGTGTTCAACCAGATTGAGTCGCCGGTATCCGGAGTGCTTCGTGAGTGCCTCGCGGAGGACGGACAGGTCGTTCAAGAGGGCGACCCGCTGTTCGTGTTGGAGGCGTAGTCTCTTGAGAGTCGGCCTGCTGGGCCTCGGCACCGTCGGCAGCGGCGTGCTGGAGATGCTGCGCGCGAACGGCGACCTCATAGCCGCGCGCTCAGGTGCACGGATCGAGGTAGTCGCATGCCTCGTTAAGGACCCAACGAAGTCGCGCGGCGTTGCCCCGAAAGTTACGACCGGCTTCGACGACGTCTTAGGGAGCGACGTCGATGTGATCGTGGAAGTGATGGGCGGCGTCGAACCGGCGTGGACTTACATTGCAAAAGCATTGGACGCAGGCAAGCATGTCGTTACTGCAAACAAGGAATTGATGGCGCGGCATGGGCACGAGTTGATCAATAGTTCTCAGGAGAAAGGCCTCGACTTGCTTTACGAAGCCAGCGTCTGCGGCGGGATTCCGGTGATTCAAGCGCTCAATAATCAGCTTGCGGGTAATCGGGTTCGTGCCGTTATGGGAATTGTAAACGGAACCACCAATTACATTCTTACGCGGATGCACTCCGAGCGAGCCGACTATGAAACTGCGCTCGGTGAGGCAAAAGACAAGGGATACGCCGAATCCGACCCGACCGCCGACGTCGAGAATTTCGATGCCCAAAGCAAACTGTCAATCCTCGCGGGATTGGCGTTTTCGAGCA
>JAICGT010000356.1 GCA_025922995.1 Fimbriimonadales bacterium | reverse complement strand
TCCGCAATAACTGTCGATCGCTTTCGCGCAAGAGGAGCGTCTCCGGATCGTCAGTGTCGTCGGCAGCCGGCTCTTTCTCGTCCTCGAGAGGGACTGTTTCTTCGGGGAGTCGATTGTGTTTTAGCCACGTGTAGTTCGTGTTGCGCACGATTGCCAACAACCACGGTCGGGCGTCGCCGCCTTTGAATGTGCCGAAGTGCCGGAGCGCGCGCAGGAACGCTTCCTGAACGACGTCTTCGGCATCTCTGTCGTTGCGGGTGAGCCAACGAGCGAGATTGTAGGCTGCGTCGAGATGCGGCAGGACAGTTTCCTCAAAAACTGGAACTAAGGCTTGCATTGGGGATCTCCATATGGACCTTACCCTAAGAGTAGTTTCATATCGGCTCCGCCGTCTGATGTGCGGCGAGGCTTGCCTCGCCGGCCCTGAGCGAAAGAAGATTGGGCTATGCCCCTGGTCCGCCTCTGGCTTCTGAATATCGGGCAGAGCCCGAACGAAGGGCCAAGCCCATCAACCTTTCGCGAGTCCCCGCCGAGGCCGAGCCTCGCCTGCGAAGCCAACTCGGGCGGCAGAGCCGCTTCGAAACAACTGAGGCAAAGTTTCCATTGCTGGTCTAGCCCTCGCTACCGTTGCACTTCTTGATCTGCTCAACCACAAACAGCGGAGCGTTTATCGGATCGACACCGCGACACATAAGGCTCTTCAGCAGCGCGATGCCCTCGCAGTCGATAAAAGAGATGTTCTTCAAATCGATGGTGAGATTCATTCCATCACCCAATGCGGACTCAGCCGACTCTTTCAGTAATCCCACCCACTGTCCTGCAACGCGGCCGTCTAAACGCAACGTAATTTCCTGCCTGGACAGAACGGCCCTGGTGATCTTCAACATGCGAGTTTTTCTCTGGAACGTCTTTCTCTCGAAGTGCATAGGCAAGGTCTGCCCCCGACGGGCCGAAGCAGACCCTACCGGAGCGTCAGTTTGACGGAAGTTTACGGGGTTCGCCGTAGATGAAGTCGTCCATCATGACGACGTCGTTTGCAGGTTCATCGTTCGGGCCCGGAGCGACGTCGCCTGCGATGATTCGCACGCTCGCGATCCGCGCGTCGTTGAACTTGATCCCGAGAAAAGAGAAACCGCCGTTGCCCGGCGACGCCGGCGCAAAACTGCTGTACAGCAGCCGGCCATCAGCGCCGAAATACTGGACCAGCGTGCTCGAGCCGCGGTTTCCTCGTTTCGCTCCCGGACCACTGCCATCAGGCTGATCGACGTCAGTAAAGACCACGCCGAAGCCGGTAACGACTGCGCGTTCATTTCCATTCGAGCCGGCAGTGAAAAAGAACGTGTCGGTGATATTGCTGCCGACGGAAGTAAACAGGCGAGCGTTACTGAACGCCTTGAATTCGGTGGCGTAACCAGGGTTGGCGAACAGTTGTGCCAGGCCGCCTCCCTGCCCACCGGACGGTGGCGCTTGCGACAGTCCGATTCCGGGTGTAGTGAACTGCGCCCCGCGATTATTCAGAAAGGTGTTGAATGGGTTTACCGGAGGCGTAGTGGCGTCAGTGAGAGGGTTTCCATCCCAATTGATCTCACGCCGGCCGCCAGTCAAAACCTCCTGAGCAACATTGCCGTTCGGAGCTCCCAGCGCGTTGCGATACGCAGTGACAGTGGCTTCAATGGAAGCGATCGTTGGTCCAGCGGCTTGAAAAACCGTTGGTGCGACAAAGTCGGCGCCGGTATTGCCGCCGAGCGTAACCGACTCCTGGGCCTCGACATGTACGGCCAGGATCATGAGTATGATGACGAGGCCAACGCCTG
>JAICGT010000355.1 GCA_025922995.1 Fimbriimonadales bacterium | reverse complement strand
TTTCCCTTCGTCCCGGAGAGCGCAGCGGCGTCATCGGTCTCGCTCGCGAACCCGACTCCTATTGGATTTACGAGTATACCAAAACCAACGGTGCCGCCATGGGCCGCAGATATTCCAATAAAGATGAATTCCTCGAAGCCAGGCGCTTCCAGGTTTCATCCGGCGATCAGCCGCCTTCGCCTGAGCTGGTTTATCTCATGCTCGTCGAGGACAAGCGCGACGCCCGCGTGCGCCCGCTTGAAGAAGTCCGTGACGAAATCGAAAAGACTCTAATCTCCCAGGAGCGCGCCCGACTGCATAAACAATGGATCGGCCGCCTCAAAGCGAAAAATTTCGTCGCCTATTTCTGAGTGCCAGTCACCAGCATGAGCCGTCTCGCCATCACCATCGGTGATATCACCGGCGTCGGTCCCGAAATCACTCTCAAAGCGTTCGCGGCTGAACTCTCGGCCGGCTCCCTTGACTACGTTCTCATCGGCGACAAAGGCGTTCTCGAGCGCACCAACGATCAGCTTCACCTCGGCCTCTCTTTCAGCACGCGCATCCGAATCATAAATCCCTGTGGCGAAAAACTTCCGCGAGAGATGAACCATGGCGCACCGGAGGCCGCTCGCGCCGCTCTGGCCTGCTTGCGCGAAGGCGCTCGTCTTTGTCTCGCCGGCGAAGCCGACGCGCTTATCACCGCGCCCGTCAATAAGGAAGCCATTATTCGCACCGGTGAACCCTTCGTGGGCCAAACCGAATTCATCTCCGCTCTCGCCGGCACGCCGCGCACGACCATGATGCTGCTCGGCGCTGATGATAAAAACCGCTGGCTCCGAGTGGCCCTTGCAACGACTCACGTCGCAATTAAAAACGTGGCGAGCGAGTTGACCCAGGAGAAAGTCGAACGCGCGATCACTTTCTCGGCCCAGGCGTGCCGTGATCTTGGCCTGAGTCGCGCACGCGTCGGCGTCTGCGGTCTCAATCCCCACGCAGGCGAAGGCGGACAACTCGGAACCGAGGAGTCGGCCATCATCACTCCAGCGGTTCGCGCGGCTCAGGCGCAACGCATAGACGTGCACGGACCTTTTGCAGCCGACACGCTCTTCTATTATGCCTATCGCGGCGACTACGATGCCGTCGTCGCCATGTATCACGACCAGGGCCTCGTTCCTTTAAAGATGATCGGCTTCGAGCGTGGGGTGAATTGGACCCTCGGATTGCCCTTCGTTCGGACCTCTCCTGACCACGGCACGGCCTACGACATCGCCGGCAAAGGCATCGCCGACCCAGGCAGCATGATCGCCGCCCTGCGCCTTGCGAAGCAACTCATAGCGAGACAGACATGAATTTGGAGCGCGGGCAGCCCTGCCCGCCTCGATGTTGCACGTGCAGATTTGGGCGGGCAAGGCTGGCCGGCCTCCAGCGTTCCGTTGTTCTTCGCTTTTATCCGGGCGGCCACGCCAGGTCTCTGGCTCCAAGAATATGCAAATGCAAATGAGGCACACTCTCTCCGGCCGCAGGCCCGTTATTAATCACCAGTCGGTACCCGGATTGCGCGACACCCAACTCCTTTGCGATCTGCGCCGCCTTTAACAGCAAATGTCCCAGCACCTGCTGATCACTCGCCTGCGCTTCGGCGATTCGCGGAATCACCTTCTTTGGAATCACGAGCACATGCACGGGAGCCTGTGGTTTGATATCGCGAAACGCCAGCACCTGGTCATCCTCGTAAACGATGTTCGCTGAAATCTCCCGCGCAATGATTTTCTCAAAAAGTGTTTTGCTCATACACACTCTGAACCGACTTAAAACACGACCAGCGCGCACGACTTTCCTGC
>JAICGT010000354.1 GCA_025922995.1 Fimbriimonadales bacterium | reverse complement strand
TGGGACTGAAGATGTTCGACAGCGCCGAGATACGCGTGCATCCGACCGGCAAAGTGCTCGCTCGTTTCGGAACCAAGTCGCAAGGCCAGGGACACGAAACGACCTATGCACAGATCGTCGCGGAAGAGCTTGGGTTTCCCGTCGACAGTGTGCTGGTCGAAGAAGGCGATACCGACACGGCGCCCTACGGACTCGGAACATACGCGAGCCGCAGCACGCCGGTCGCGGGCGCCGCTTGCGCGATGGCTTGCCGGAAGATCAAAGACAAAGCGAAGAAGATTGCCGCTTATCTACTCGAGGCGCACGAAGACGATCTCGATTGGGAGCCCGGCAAGTTCTTCGTCAAAGGCTCGCCCGATCGCGCGAAGACTATCCAGGAGATATCGCTCGCCGCTTACACAAATCATCCACCGGGAATGGAAGCCGGGCTCGAAGCCGTCAACTACTACGATCCGCCGAATCTCACGTACCCGTTTGGCAGCTACATCTGCGTCGTGGATCTCGACAAGGGAACGGGCGAAGTCAAAGTACGGCGATTTGTGGCCATTGATGATTGCGGCAACATCATCAATCCCATGATCGTCGAGGGCCAGGTCCACGGCGGACTGACTATGGGACTTGGACCAGCGCTTTACGAGGAGATTCAGTACGACGAGAGCGGCAACATCCTGCAAGGCAGTTTTATGAATTACCTGTTGCCGACGGCAGTCGAGACGCCGAATTGGGAAGTTGGAAACACGGTCACGCCGTCGCCGCATCATCCGCTCGGCGCGAAAGGCGTCGGCGAGTCGGCGACGGTCGGGGCGCCGGCGGCGATCGTGAATGCCGTTGTCGATGCGATGTGGCATCTCGGCGTGCGCCATATCGACATTCCGATCACGTCGGCGAAAGTGTGGAAGCTCTTGCGCGACGCGGGTGTAAAAGAGTAGTCATTTAACGTTTGTCGTTTGTCGTTTTTGGCATGGCCCAGGATGTATTCAATGAGTCGTTGGAGTTGCGAGCGCGGGACGAGCCGTTCGTGCTGGCAACCGTGGTCGCTTACAAGCATCCGCAATCGGCGAAGCCCGGTTCGCGTGCGATCATCAAGCCTGACGGATCGATCAGCGGCTGGGTCGGCGGCGGTTGTGTGCAACCCATCGTCCTGCGCGAAGCAAAGCAGGCGTTGCAAACTGGTCAACCTAAGCTGCTGTGCATCAGTCCGGATGCCGCGCACACCGACGACTGGGAAGGTGTCGCGTCGTACCGGATGACGTGCGAAGGCGGTGGTTCGCTGGAAATTTACCTGGAGCCGTTCTTGCCGAAACCTGAGCTGGTGATTGTCGGTGATTCGCCCGTGGCCCAAAGTGTCGCGCAACTCGCCGAGATGCTCGACTTCAAAGTCACCACGGATCCAAGCCGAATCAAAGAGTCGACCTACGTTGTTGTCGCCACGATGGGAAACGGCGACGAAGAAGGACTGCTTTCGGTGCTCGGATCGAAGCCCAGGTATTTTGGACTCGTCGCAAGCGAGAAGAAGGCGAAGGCCCTTTTTGAGTATGCACGTGAAAAGGGCTACACGGACGAGCAGATCAGTTTGATTAAATGTCCCGCGGGGCTTCTGCTTGGCGCTGAAACGATGCCGGAAATTGCCTTCAGTGTCATGGCCGAAATCGTTCAGTTACGTCGCGCCGGCGCAGAACAACCTGCGACGTCGAGAGCACTTCCCATCGCGGCGGAAGCGATCGATCCGATCTGCGGCATGACCGTAGACATCGCAACTGCAAAATACACCTCCGTCTTTGAAGGGCGGACCATCTACTTCTGCTGTCTGCGCTGCAAGGAAACGTTCGATCGATCATGAGGAAG
>JAICGT010000353.1 GCA_025922995.1 Fimbriimonadales bacterium | reverse complement strand
CGGTTCGAGTCCGACCTCCGCTACCACTTTTAAGCGCGCGGCCCTATTTGAAACTAACGGCGGTTTCGATAGGTTAATGTATCGTATGCGAACGGGCGTTTGGATCGGAGTCACGGCGACGATAGTTGCCCCGATTGCGCTCATCGCCACCCTAAGCGTTGCCGATAGGTCCGCTGCCCCCTCGAGCCCAGTTCGCGAGCAACCTCGCGATGCGACTGCGGGCAAAATCGTCGACTCCGCTCTCAGCCAAGTCGGCACTACCTATTTTCCCGGTTATGTGGCGATGGACTATCCTAACGGCGACCTGCCGACGGACAAAGGCGCCTGCACCGATGTCGTGATCCGCGCTCTTCGCGCCGCCGGACAAGATTTGCAGGAACTGATGCATAAAGACATGTCAGCCCATTTCAGCCTGTATCCAACGCGATACGGACATTCTAAACCCGATCCGAACATCGACCATCGCAGAGTGCCCAATCAACTCGTTTTTATGAGGCGGTTTGCGCAATCGCTAACGACCGAAGTCTCGAGCCCAGAACCCTGGCAGGCTGGTGACATCGTTTATTGGAAAATGTCGGAAAAGCTCGATCACTGTGGAATTGTGTCCAATCTCCGGAATGACCGCGGGTTGCCGCTCGTCATTCACAACGCGTCAAGTTGCGTAGAGGAAGACGCGCTAACCCGATGGAAGATCGTCGGCCATTTTCGATTCCCAAAACGCGATTAGCCGATTACGACAGCGGTCGTTTTAAAATGAAGCTTCGCGACTTCGCAGAGCTTATCGGCTCCGTGTTTCAAAACGAAGCGCTTCCCCGCTTCCAAAACCTGCGGCCCTGCGCCCTTTGGCAGTTCGACCCCGAACGTTCGCGACAACTCGCCGAGCCGGCGAAGGAACTCAGCACGCGCCAGGATCGATGCCGCCGCAACCGCCAAGTCGCTTTCTGCCCGAACCACGCTCCGCAACTCCACGTTTCGGCCCTTCTCGAAAAGCTGCCTTTTAACAGTTTCCGCCGAGGCGAACTGATCGCTGATTACGAGCGCACAGTCTCGCTGCTCAAGGACGTTTTCGATAGCGCGTGCGTGGCCCCAGGCCAGCAGCTTGTTCAAGTTTCTAATTTGCCTGTAAAGGTCGTTGTATTTCGGCGGCATGATTGCGATTACCGAGTGCGGGCAGGTTGCACGGATTACGGCTGCGGAGCGCTTTGCCACGGCGTCGGTTACCTTCTTCGACTCTCGGACGTCGTCGAGTTGCGCGAGGTGCTCGGGGCCGACGAGGCATGCTGCGATGACGAGAGGGCCGAAGAAGTCCCCTTTGCCGCTCTCGTCGACTCCGATGCGTGTGTCAGTCATAGAAATGGCGGAGAGAGAGGGATTCGAACCCCCGGACCATCGCTGGTCAACGGTTTTCAAGACCGCCGCATTCGACCACTCTGCCATCTCTCCGCAGGAGGGCATAGTTTGACATCTAGCCGCGCATGAGGTTCATCTCGTCGATGTCGACTTCAGCGCGGAGGCGGAAGATTGCCATGATGATGCCGAGGCCGATGGCGACTTCGGCGGCGGCGACGGCCATGACGAAGATGACTGCCATTTGGCCGGCCATGTACGTTTGGTTGGCATCTAGGGCAGGGGCGAGGGGGGTGTTGTGGTACCTGGCGAAGGTGAGGAATGCCAGGTTTGCGGCGTTGAGCATGAGCTCGATGCTCATGAAGATCACGATCGGGTTGCGTTTTATCACAACGCCGAGCGTGCCGATCACGAACAGAGCGGCGCTGAGGAACAAGTACGCCGACATGGGGACCGGTTCCATCAGTCGGCCCTCCTTTTGGCGAGGAGGATGGAGCCGACGATGCCCACGAGGAGCAGAACGCTGGCGATCTCGAAGGCGTAGGCCCAGCCTG
>JAICGT010000352.1 GCA_025922995.1 Fimbriimonadales bacterium | reverse complement strand
TGCCGACGCGCCTTTTCTTTCAAAAGTCTTTCTCGGGCATCGGCGATTGCGGCGGCACTCAGGGGCTCGACCGCTCCGCCGAACGGGTCTTGGCTCGCTTCTAGGGACATCAATGCGATACGCATCTCTTCGTCGAGCGCTCGGGCAATCTCGCCGCGACCCGCCGCAGGCGGGTCAGCCGAATACGCGAGCAGGGCATCGGCAATCGACCTCCCTCCATCGCTAACGATTAAGTCGTCCTCAGCAAGCATGGGCCAAGTTTCGCTCCTGAATTCCTGATCTAACGCCGCCAGCAAGAGGAGGCGCTCTGGCGCCCGCGGCTTCGAAATAGTACCTGTTTGTTTGACAGCAATATTACGGGTGCCTTTGCGGGCGGTCCTTCGCGCGTTCACCTGATTCCGTAGAGCGCTCACGACTGCCATACGGTCGACGCGCGCGTTCGGATGATACGCGCTCAGTTCGTCGATGATAGAGTCCACCTCAAGCAGACTTGTCGACCGCGCCAATTCGGACTCGGCTGCCTCCCAGAACTCAGGCGAGGTCAGGTCTCGCTCGTGCGTGCGTATGAGCCAGCTAATTCTAAACCTCAGCGGCGACACGCGATTGTCGACGAGAGTTTTTAGTCCTTCAGCGCCGAGCTTTGTCAATACTGTATCCGGGTCTTCGCCCGCGCCCAGCACTACGGCCGACCGGCGGATGCCAACGCCGCCCAGCGCCTCGAAAGCCTTTTGCGCAGCTGCCCTGCCGGCACCGTCGCCGTCGTATAGAACGACAGCCTCGTCGCAATACCGCTTCAGTTTCTGCGCCTGGTTTTCGGTGAGCGCAGTTCCTAACGGCGCTACCGCGGGCAGCCCTGCGCCATGACATGCGATCACGTCCATCTGGCCCTCGACCAGCACAGCCCGCCGATCCGCTTTAAGCAGCTGCCTCGCTTGATGCAACCCAAAGAGCGTCGAGCCTTTATGAAACAGCGGGCTTTCGCGCGTGTTGATGTATTTCGGCTCTGTGCCGTCCATCGAACGCCCGCTGAACCCTACGAGCCGTCCTTGCTCGTCGCGAATTGGAAACATCAGGCGGTTACGGAAGAAATCGAGGTAGCCATCCGGCGTCGACGTGAGCAAGCCCAACTCCTGCGCCTCCCGCAGGGCGTGCTTCTTCTTGCCCAGGTACGTGCCAAGCGCATATTCGGTGGCAGGCGCAAAACCGATTTGCCACAGGGCAAGCGTCTCCTCGTTTAGCCCGCGGCTCTGGGAGTAGGACTTGGTGAGTTCGGAACTGCTGAACGCTTCCCGAAAAAACGAGAGAGCGTCTTCCATGATCTCCAGTCGCCGTCGCGTTTCATCCGGCTTGGCCCCACTGCCTCTCGTGAGCTCGACTCCTGCGCGCCCAGCCAACATTTCGATGGCCTCGCGAAAATCGACGGCTTCGGACTCCATGACCCAAGCAAAGATGTCTCCACCTTTCTTGCATCCGAAACAATGGAAGAGCTGGAGCTCAGAATCGACATAAAAAGAAGGGGTCTTCTCCGCGTGAAACGGACAAAGCCCCTTCCATTTTTTTCCGCTCCGACTGAGCTTGACCCTCTCGCCGACTAAGTCGGCGAGGTCGATTCGCGAGCGAATCAGGTCACGGTCATCGGGCATGCCTCATATTACTGCTTGCCGGCGCTGACAACGATTCCGGTTACTCGATAAGGAGCGTTCTCGTTCTCGCGAGTCAATCTGAATGCGACTCGATGCTTCTGAAGGAACCGGATCATAAAGTAGTTTTGACCGACTTCGTAGGAATCCGGCGTTTGATACAGTTTCATGACGGTTGCCATCGATGAGCCGAGTGTCACACCTTTCGCAGTTCGGACGCTGCTGTTCGTCACGCCAATCGCCTCGATTTGAACGACCTTGTTGTGGTTGTTGAGGACAACGT
>JAICGT010000351.1 GCA_025922995.1 Fimbriimonadales bacterium | reverse complement strand
CGCGGCCGCCGCGCCGAAACGCCTCGCGCGCGACGTCGGGTAGCGTGAACACCTTGCGGTCGAGCTGCTCGAAAGTTAGCTTCGGCGTCTCAAGCGGGTTCCACGGCCGGGCGGGCGAAGGCACGCGTTCCGGTCCCAGCAAGGCGTATTGAATCGGTAGTTTCATGTCGGGGTGGCCCAGTTGCGCGATTACGCTTTCGTCGGCAAACCGCACCATAGAATGTATAACGCTTTGCGGGTGCACGACAATCTCAATATCGTCGGGCGAAATGCCGAAAAGCCAACACGCCTCGATCAACTCCAGCCCCTTGTTCATGAGGCTCGCCGAGTCGACGGTAATCTTGCCGCCCATTTTCCACGTAGGGTGGTCGAGCGCATCCGTCGCCTTCATCCTTTCCAGGTCGCTGCGCGATTTGCCTCGGAACGGTCCGCCGCTTGCGGTAAGGATAAGCTTCTCGACGTGGCTCAACCGCTCTCCCTGCAGGCACTGGAGAATGGCGGAGTGCTCGCTGTCGATCGGTCGAAGCTGCCCCGGCTCAGCCAACGGCATCACGATCTCGCCGCCTGCCACCAGGACTTCTTTACTAGCCAACGCGACCTGATTCCCCGCTTTCAATGCGGCGATCGAAGGCTGCAATCCGATCATACCGGCAACACTTACGACCACGATATCGACGTCTGGAGCGGTCGCCAGCTCGACGAGGCCCTCGATCCCGCGGACGGCCCCGATGCGCCCGGCGGCGTCCTCATCGAACATCGCAAGCTTGTCGACTTGGTGTTCTGCTGCTTGCTCGCTTAACAGCGAATGGTTCGAATGCGCTGCAAGCGCCGTGACCTTGAGGTGCTCAGGATTTGCCGCGATGACTTCGAGAGTTTGAGTGCCGATGCTTCCTGTGGAGCCGAGGACTGCGACGCGCTTCACTTGGCGCGGCCCACGAACTCGTTGGCGAGAAAGTCGGCATCGACGACCAGATTACCGACGGCCCATTGAGCCGACTCGGGCAATACCGCGGATGCGCCACCACTCACGAGACGAACGCCATCGCTTCCGAGGTCGATTTCGACAGGCTCCGAAAGCGGCAGCCTTACTGTGTTCGCGACACCGTGCACGATCGCTTCGCGATCCGTGAACTCGACCGCACAAATGCCGTTAAGGCGGTCGACAACCAGCTTGCCTACTCCTGCGCCTGCCATCGAGCACATACCGAGCATCGACGCCAGGACGGCGAGCGATTTACGCCGAGCCGCATGCACGAGGTATCCGGCGACGACGGCGAGCACGAGAAGCAGGACGCCGAGGGCGACCATCCCAAGCCAATCGTTTCTCGTTAGCGCCGGCTCGAAAACCATGCCTTAAGGTTACTGCTTTGTTGGAGCCTTTCGCCGTAATTTCGGCTTCCAGCCGATAACGGGGCCCTTGGCTTCCAGCCGATCCCGGCATTGCTGACCGTCTCGAATAAAATCGTAGCCGAATGCTTTATGCCGTCATCGCCGCGTTGGCAGCGTTCCAACTCAGATTTCTGAGCCTCACCGGTGCGCTAGCCGCGGCGATTGTCGGCGGAGTGATTTGGGAAGCGGGAGGGTTGCCGATGGCTGCGCCGCTGCTTGCGTTTTTTATCTCGAGTTCTCTGCTCGGACGGCTGCCTCGGGGCAGCGAGAAAGACGGCCCGCGAACCGGCGGACAGGTGCTCGCAAACGGAGCGATTGCCACGCTTGCCGCCGGTCTGATCTGGTACGACGTCCGTCAAGCGCCCACAATGTTTTTAGCCGCGCTTTGCGCTGCTAACGCAGACACCTGGGCGACCGAAATCGGCATGCGCTTTGGGCGGAAGCCGGTACGCATAACGACTCTCAAACACGTAGAGCCCGGCGTGAGCGGCGCCGTGTCGATTGCCGGAGTTGTCGCCTCGCTTGCGGGCTCTG
>JAICGT010000350.1 GCA_025922995.1 Fimbriimonadales bacterium | reverse complement strand
GGCAGGGGCATCCGGCAAACCGACGGTATCGGCGCCTTTGCTTCCTCTCGGAGACAATTGTGCTACGACCTCGACGACCAAGTCGCGTCCCATTTCGGTGGAAAATGACTGGCCGAGTTGATCGACGAGGGTTTTATTGAGCCACCCGGCCACAAACTGGCCGGGAGCGACGATCTTGACGCAGCCGTCCTCGATCCCGCGAATAACGAGGCGGTCGATAAACTGTGCGTACTGCGTCGGCACCATGCCGTCCCGAAGCCTCCCGCAGATTCGACGCCACGCGGACTCGAGGTCGGCTTTTTCCGGGTCGTCGTTCAGCGTGAGTTGGTAGTCCATTTCCATTCCATGCATCAGGGCAGGTGCATCGTGCCTCGTCTTCGCGTTTGCGTATGCTCCCTCAGCATACGTCGAAACGGCACATACAGACAATACCGCGAAGTTGTGCAGTTTTCCTGCATTCTTTTGCGGTTTCTCGGGTTTTTTCGATGTGAATTAATTGTGGATGTTTTCGTACACAATTTTTGTAGTTGTCATTCGTCGGCTGTTGTACGCTAATCTATCGCATTATGAAAAAGTCGGAGAGGGTGACAATCGTGCTCCATGGCGAATTCAGCAAGCCGGACGACCTCTGGGCTTGGAGCGAAGAAGCCGACATGGTCATCGCCGCCGACGGCGCGGCCGATACGCTGCTTTCATTGGGGATCAAGCCGGATATTGTCATCGGCGATATGGACGGGATTCTCGCCGAAACGCTCAAAAGCCTACCGGAAGATTCGGTCGTTCGAGACGAAGACCAGAATTCTACGGACTTTCAGAAGGCGCTGCGCTATGCGAAGGACGTCGCTCAGGCTGAAAGCGTGGCCGTGCTCGCCTACGAGGGCAGTCGCGTCGACCACATGTTGTCGAGCCTCTTCTTCTCCGCAGCGCTCGCAAGCGAACTTGCGATCAGGTTTGTAGGCAATGAGTCGCAAGCGCTGGTGCTCGCCGAAGGGCGGCACACCGTTTCAGTCACGGCCGGAACTCGAGTGTCACTCCTTCCGCTCGGCACCGCGACGGTCGGTAATGCATCGGGCTTCGAATACGATGTCGAAGGAGTCACACTCTCGGTCGGCGGCAGAGACGGCGTTTCGAATAGGGCGAACGGGGATGAGATCACCTTAACGATCTCCTCCGGGGCGGTTCTCGCTTTTGTCCAACGCTTCAACGGCGAAGAGCAATGGTAGATTTTTCGGGGCTCGATTGGGCGGTTCTGGCGCTCTTCTTCGCTGGAGTGCTGACTCTGGGCTTCAGCGCGAAATTGAAAGAGAACACGAGCGTCCAGATGGTGGCCGCAGGCAGGGCGCTCACGATGCCGCTCTTCGTCGCGACTCTGATTACGACGTGGTACGGCGGAGTTCTGGGCACACCCGAGTTCTATCACAGCAGCAGCTTCGGGCTCGGTACGTTGACGGTGAACGGACTTCCCTACTGGATCGCAGGTCTGCTGTTCGCGATCTTCTTGGCAAAGCGAATTCGAAGGGAAGACCAGATCAGCATCCCCGAGCGCGTCGAACGATGCTACGGGCGAGTGCCGGCCATCGTGGCAGCCGCGCTGGTGGCCGTCCTAGCGACACCGGCTGCGTTCTTGCTGATGCTCGGCACGCTGCTGGTGACGATTTTCAATCTGGAGCTTTGGGCGGGAATCGCTATCGCAGGTTTCGGCTGCACGTTGTTCCTGTACCGGGGGGGGCTCATGGCCGACGCGCGCAGCAACACGATCAGCTTCGTGATGATGTACTCGGCTTTCCTCATGATCTTGTTCACGGCAGTCTCCAAGTACGGTGCGCCTTGGCAGGTGATTTCGGACCTGCCCGCGACCGAGCGAAACTGGGACGGCGGGCAGGGAATCTTTGTCGTCGTCAGCTTCATGTTTTTGGGAGCATGGACATTCG
>JAICGT010000349.1 GCA_025922995.1 Fimbriimonadales bacterium | reverse complement strand
GCCGGGCGGCGGAATGTCGTAGCTACGCCGCCAGAGCTTCACGATATCCGCGCCGAAGTTCTCACGCGTCCGTTCCTTGTTCAACCCCTGCAAGTCGCCGTACATTCGCTCGTTAAGCGCTTCGTTTCTAATCACCGGAATGTCGGTTTCGAACGACTCCATCATGATTGCGAGTGTGTCCTGTGCCCGGCTAAGCGCGCTCGTGTAAGCGACGTCGAATTTGTATCCCTTCAACAATTCGCCGGCCTCCCGCGCTTCTTCCTCCCCCTTCTCACTGAGCGGAACGTCGATCCAGCCGGTGAATCGATCTTCCAGGTTCCAAATAGACTGGCCATGGCGAACAAGAGCAAGAATAGGCACGTCGAGATTTTGCCACACACGCCACCCGGTCTCTCAAACTCGGTATCCTGCCCGGCATCGCAAACGCATTTCTCTTCGACCTCGACGGCACCCTCATCGACTCCGAACACGCCCACAAAACCGCCGAGGTGGTTACCATGAAGACGTTCGGGCTCGACGTCGACTTAGCCGACCTGTTTCAATTCACGGGAGTCCCTTACAAAACGATGCTAACGACGCTCGAACTGCGGTTCGGTGTTCGCTTGCCGCTCGACGTCTTCTTCGACAGGCATATGCCGACGCTGCTCGCCAAGATCGGCTCAGAAATCAAGCTCTTCGACGACGTCGAAGCCTGCCTCGACCGTCTCGCCGAGCGGCCCCTCGCCTTGGCGACGAGTTCGCCCGGCTGGTACGTGAAAGCGGTTCTCGAGCATTTCCCGGCTCTGAGCGTCTTCAGACGCGTCGTCTGCGCCGACGACGTCAAGCACGGCAAGCCTCACCCGGAGGCGTTCCTATCGGCCGCCGCCTCCATCGGATTCGACGCGAACGACTGCGTCGCGATCGAAGACTCGACCAACGGCGTCGCTTCCGCAAAAGCCGCCGGATGCTACACCATCGGCGTGCAGCGTGACCTCCGCATCGACCTGTCACACGCAGACGAGCTAGTCGACTCGCTCGCCGAAGTCGAACGGCTTCCAAGCAGCGCAAGCGGCTAACACGTCGTCGACGGTGGTCGAAGCCACCATCGACGGGAACCGTGCGTCCCGATCGATGCCCCCGCCGCGCATCTCCCACCAAGCAAGCCAGAACGCAGCCATTGTTTGCGTCTCATGCCCCGCAGAGAAACCGCCGATTCGACCGACCTCGGTCGGTCCGCCGACCGCGTATCGGCCGGCCAGGTACGACTTTGCCCGTCGAATCGCTTCCGGCGATGGCCGAAATGCCCCCACGGACTCTAAGAGGTCGCCAACCGGCTCTCCTGCCGACGCCACATAGAATGTGCAGTACGAAGCGTCCTTGCGAAAAGTGAGGTAACTCCCCATAACATAACTCAACCCGCGCTTCACGCGGTACTCCTGGTTCAGGAAGCTGCCCTTGCCCTCGGCAAACGCCACACACGCAATCAGCCAGGGCGCGAAGTCTGCGGCCGTTGCCGTCGGTCCCGCGACCGTCGCCAAAGCGCTCTGAAACGCCTCAGTTTTCCTAGGCGGATCGGGACGCAAAACCGGCACCCGCGGGGCTTCTTGCGCCCGCCAATGCCCGAGCGAGGAGCCAAGGGCCTTTGACGCAGCCTCAACTGATATGTCTCCGACAATGGCAATCGCAACGCGTTCGGGCCGAAAAACCATCGCATGTAAAGCCAGCGCCTGCTCGCGCGTTAGCGTGGTCACCGGCACCGGGGCTAGCCCTCGTTTCGCTAGCCCGCTCAGAATGCCGCGCAACGGTGGCGTCCGATCCAGCCACATCTGGTGATCTCGGCTCACGAGCCTCGCGAGGACGAGCGACTCGGGGGCGAACGCGGGCTTTCGCAGGGCATCGCTGATCAGCGCCGCAGTGGGGTTCAACCGATCCTGCGACGTCGTAATCGAAAGCCGAAG
>JAICGT010000348.1 GCA_025922995.1 Fimbriimonadales bacterium | reverse complement strand
TTCGCCGCCGGCTTGCTCGCCGAGCAGTTCCGATAGTCCGCGTCCCAGCGCCCTACGCATCTGCCAATACCTCCTCCAGCAACTCGACATAAGCGAGTGATCCCTTCGCCGTTGGATAACGAATGATCGCCGGCTCGCCGAAGCTCGGAGCCTCGCTGAGCTTGACATTCCTCGGAATCGTAGTCCTTGCCACTCGGTCGCCAAAATGGCCGCGCACTTCGTCTTCGACTTGCTGACTTAGGCGATTGCGGCCATCGTACATCGTTAGCACGACTTTCCGAATCGACGCTCCCGGGTGAATGTGTCTTTGGATAAGGCTGACGGTCTTGATCAGTTGGCTGAGGCCCTCGAGAGCAAAGAACTCGCACTGCATGGGAATCATGATCGCATCGCTGGCAGCCAAGGCATTGATCGTCAGGATACCGAGAGACGGCGGGGAGTCGATAATGATCCAGTCATATTGATCGCGCAATGTCTCCACTGCCGACCGCAAAGCGGTTTCACGGCCGACGCGGCCTAGGAGGGCGGGCTCGGCGCCGGCGAGGTCGAGGGTCGAGGGGAGGAGACTGAGATTCTCGATCGAGGTGCTAACGATTGCGCTCGAGGGCTCCAAGTCGTCTACCAGCACCTCGTAAAGCGTAGCCTCGAGTTTCTGCTTGGCCGTTCCGAGCCCGGTAGTGGCGTTCCCTTGTGGGTCCGCGTCGATCAGCAGCGTACGCAGCCCCCTAGAGGCCAGCAGGGCCGCCAGGTTTACCGCCGTGGTCGTCTTTCCCACACCCCCTTTCTGATTGACAATCGCCCAAACCGGCACGCGTTCATTTTGCCCTACATTGGATGCCGGGCACCCACTCGGGGAACTGGACAGATCGGTACAAAAAAAGAGGCACAGAAGTGGAACTAACCATGCTGCCAGGGTGTCTATATGGGTGACGAACGATTTTCAGGACATAGCAGAAACAACCTCCAATAAGCCCCTCTCCTCCCATAAAGGCCCCGGCAACCTCTCCAGCCGGGGCCTTGTTTTAACACTTTGGGCTTATAATCTTGGAATGCTGTGCTTGATTGCCGCGACCTTCCTGAACGTCACGACAACCTTCGTCGACGCGCCGCGCCTCACTGTGGTTATCAGTATTGATCAGTTCCGGCGCGACTATGTCGGTCGCTTCTCCGATTTGTTTGTTGCCCCGAGTTCTCGAGAAGGGGTCGGCGGTTTCCGATGGCTGTCGGAGACGGGCGCGAACTTCGTGAATTCCGCTTACACACACATCCCGACGGAAACCGGCCCGGGCCACGCCATCATCGGCACAGGGAGCGATCCTTCGCTAACCGGAATCGTCGGCAACGAGTGGTATGACCGTGCTTCCGGCAAGGTGATCTACTGCGTTGCCGACCCGGATTCGAAGGACATTTTCACCGGGCAAGCCTCGTATTCGCCGAAAAACCTGAGGGTCGGCACGTTCTGCGAAGAACTCGAGCGCGCCACGGGCGCCATGTCCCGAACGGCTTCGGTTTCGTTCAAGGACCGCGCATCCATTTTGATGGCCGGGCGTTCCGCAGACGACGTGGTCTGGTTCGACGTGAGGGCCGGCCGTTGGACGACGAGCGATTTCTACGAAAAGTCGGGCCGGCTACCCGAGTGGGCGCGCGTGATCAATGCCGAAAAGCGACCCGACAAGTTCAAGGGAAAGTCATGGGTGCCGACGTTGTCCGCAGAAACCTTGAAGCGCGCGTCGGTACCCTTAAAGCCGGGGATGCCCGCTTCGTTCGGCAAGACGTTTCCGCATCCGCTGCCCGACGGCGAGAGCTTCTACTCGAATTGGCAGCGAACTCCATGGGGCAACGAGTTTGTACTGGACTCGGCGCTGTCTGCGCTCAAAGCGCTGTCGATGGGGAAGGACAACATCCCGGACCTGATCACGATAAACCTGAGCACTAACGATTACGTCGGCCATTGGTTCGGGCCGGACTCT
>JAICGT010000347.1 GCA_025922995.1 Fimbriimonadales bacterium | reverse complement strand
TGCTGCCGCTTGCTGCCACGAATTTCGTTTTGGTTGCGATCTTTATGCAGTTCGGATGGACGGCGTTCGGCATTGCCCTGGGAATCTTGGCGCTAATGTATATCGCCTTCGTCGTTTCGATAAGACAGAAACCCGGCGACAAGCGCCGCAAAATCGAGCTCGTTAAATAGCCTTGCTTAGAATCATGCTCAGGTAGTTGGTTTCGTCCCAATCGGCGATGCCGACTTCGCGGTAGCCCCGCCGCTTGTAAAGCTCGATCAGGTGCGTCGCTCCTTCGGCGGTGTCCAACGCAATCTCGGCCGCTCCCGTTTCGACGGCACGCCGTTCTACGGCATCCATCAGCAGCGATCCGATGCCGGCTCGCTGCAGACTCGGCTCGACTGCGAACTGTCCGAAGCTGCACACTTCGGGCCGGTCGTACCACGCGCAGCCCATCGTTTTTTCGGCAGGATAAAACGTGACCGTACCGATGATGCGACCGCCGGCGTCGGCGACAAAGCAATCGCCACCTAGGCATCTTTCCTTTGTGATATCCGGCCCTTGATGCGTAGCCATGAAGCGAAACCCCATCCGGGCGAGTTCACCGTAGGCTCGGTGTAACAACTCGGTGATTTCGGCAAACGAGTCGCTTTCGGCAAGCGGGCGGATTTCGCAATGCACGCGGTGTTCTACCCGCTCTGCGGTAAATTGCCGGTCATGTTGAAACGGTTCGTTCTTGGCGCTGTCGCACTCGTGATGTCGTCTGCGGCTTTCGGCCAGATGACGAAGGTCGAAGAGCAGCGGCTCTTTCACAAACGCGTCGACGGCATGTCTGCTGCGGAACGCCTTGCAGGATACGCGTTGCGAAAGCAGATGGAGGCGACGACTCCGTTCAGCGCAGTCTCATTTCGTAACGTCGGTCCTACGAGCCAGGGCGGTCGAGTCGTAGACATCGCCGGGGTCGACAACAAACCCGCGACCTTGTTCGTAGCTTTCGCCACGGGTGGCTTGTGGCGCACCGAGAACATGGGCGAGACTTGGACGCCGCTATTCGATCAGGAGAGCACGATTGGAATCGGCGACATTGCGGTAAGTGGCGATGGGCAGATGATTTGGCTCGGCTCCGGAGAGGCGAACTCGAGCAGAACTAGCTACGCCGGCACTGGAATTTTCAAGTCCGAAGACGGTGGCAAGACCTGGGCAAACAAGGGGCTTCACGACAGCCATCACATCGGCAGGGTTTTGATTCATCCATCCAACCCGAACCGAGTTTACGTTGCGGCGATTGGCCACCTTTATTCGTGGAATAAAGAGCGGGGCGTGTATCGCACGGACGACGGCGGCGCGACCTGGAAGAATGTTCTACAAATCGACGACCAGACGGGCGCAATCGATCTTGCGATGGACCCACGCAACCCTAACGTCCTTTACGCTTCGATGTGGGAACGCGACCGACGGGCATGGAACTTCCTCGAGAGTGGCGACGGTTCGGGAGTGTACAAAAGTACCGATGGCGGCGATACCTGGAAAAGGTTGGGCGGCGGGCTCCCGGATGGGCAATACGTTGGAAGGATAGGCATCGCGATTGCGGCCAGCGATCCGGACACCGTTTATGCGCTCATCGACAATCAAGAGACGGTGGTTTCGACCGGACGCACCGGCCAGGGGCTGACGGCCGATCAGATGCGCACGATGAACGACCAGCAGATTGCCGCTCTAAATCCGGAAGACTTAAACCGTCTATTTCGCGGCACTTTCGCAAACGGAAAAACCGGAACGGAAATCAAGAAGATGCTGGTGGAAAAGCAGGTTAAGGTGGACACATTGCTCGACCATCTCGGCGATGCGAATTCAAGATTATTGAATGCGGAAGTAGCCGGCGCGCAACTGTATCGCTCCGACGACGGCGGGGCGACGTGGAGGAAAACCCACACGCAAGCCCTAAGCAACATGTATTCGACTTACGGATACTACTTCGGACAAGTGGGCGTTTCT
>JAICGT010000346.1 GCA_025922995.1 Fimbriimonadales bacterium | reverse complement strand
CCAAACCACGGTTGGATTGCCATTGCGAGGAAGGCCGTCGCGCGAGAAGAAGAAGGTGCCGATCGTAAATTGCAGGCGAAAGCGCTCGTCGAGCGTGTTGTTGAACACGTTGCGATCGAAATAGCGGCCGTAGCCGCCAAACAGCACCGTGCTTCGGTCGCCGTTGAAATCGTAGGAGAAGCCGAGGCGCGGCTGGACCATGCCGAGGTAGGGGTCACGGTCGTCACCGTCGGTGATGTAATCGTCGGGGTCAAAATAATCGGTGGGGGTCAATGCACGAAGCGCCGCGACTGCTGCCGGAGGCGTCACATAATTATTGTTGAACATATTGCTTTCGTAATCCCAGCGCAGGCCGAGATTGAGCTCGAGCTTGTCGGACACCTGCCAATCATCTTGTAGGAACAGGCCCACTGCCGAGTTCTTGGCCTTTATTTGCGGATCGCCTAAGCCGAGTCTCGCTTCAGCGGGAAACGAGAAATCGAGGTCGTCTCCCGGCCCGGGACCACGCGCGTCCTCAAAAAAGGTAAAGCGCGGCTGGATGAAGAATAGCTTGTTGAAGTCATACTTGTGCCTGGCGTAGCGAATCCCGCCCTTGATCGTATGGCGGTCGATCCCGGTCCAGGTCAGATCGTTTCGAAACGTCAGGCTGTCCTGGGTCAAATCCTGAGTGCTGTCCTTGCCGCCGGTGACGATGACGCCAGCGAAATCGAAGGTCGCCTCGTCCGGGCTGAGCGATGTTGGATTGTAGAGGTAGTGGAGGTAGTTGATGTCGAACTCGTTGAGAAAGGAGTTGCCGCGATAAGTCCATTTCGCATTCACGGTGTCGACGATGTTGTGCTTGTTCTCCGCGGCACTGAAAGCGGTCGTCCCGCCGAACCCCTGGATGTCGTCCTCCTGCCGCCGGCTATAAGACAAGTCGACGACGTGATCGTCGGCCGGAAGCGCGGTCAGTTTTCCGAAGTAGAAGTCGCCCCGGAACGGGCTAACAAAGGCGCCTTCCAGTTCGCCGAACCGGGCGAGGTTTGCTGGTGAACGATTGCCCAGGATTACGTTGAACGCGCGATCCTGGTCATTTCCTTCATAGGTTCCGAAAAAGAACAGGCGATCCTGGATGATTGGACCGCCCAGCGCGGCGCCATATTGCGTGCGCTTGAACTTCGGCTCGGGATCGTCCCGGCGCTTCACGAAAAAATCGGTCTCGGCAAATTGCTTGCTGGTGTATTGCCCGAACACCTCGCCATGGAATTCGTTGGTGCCTGACTTAGTGACGGCAGTGATTACGGCTGCCGCAGCTTGCTCGTACTCGGCCTTGTAATTCTGCGTCAGGACGCGAAATTCCTGAACCGCCAGCTGCCCAAACGGGTTGCCGCGAGAGTCCTGCTGGCCCGCGATGCCACCGTCGAGTATTTGGTTCTTCAGCGAAACGCCGTCGATGAAGACGTTGACCGCGGATCGAGTCGATGCGCCCGAGGTAATCCCCTTGTTGGTCTCGCTGTCGACATAGTTCACGCCGGGCGCCAATTTCGCAAAGCTCAGGAAATTGCGATCGGTTTGGGGGAGCGAGCGGATCTGCTCCTGGGTGACATTGGTGGCGACTTCGCTGGTCTTTGTCTCGATGAGCCGTCGGCCGGTGACGACGATGTCGCCCGCAGCCACGGCCTCCGCCGGCTCACTCGGCACGGCGTCCGGGGCAAGATCGAGTGTCGCGCTTTGACCGATGGCGGCCGTGACTTGGCGTTCGATGGCCGTCCCGCCGATCGTCGTACGGATTGTATAGTCGGCCGGACGTAGACCGGCGAGCGTGTAGCTGCCGGTGGCGTCGCTAGTCGTGCTGACCGTCTGGCCGGTGGCAATATTGGTTGCGCTGACAACCGCGCCTGCAACCGGCGCCCCGGACGAGTCGACCACTTGCCCGCTGATCGTCGAGGTCGCCGTTTGGGCGGCAGCCGGGACCGCGACTGCAGTGGCCATGGTAATG
>JAICGT010000345.1 GCA_025922995.1 Fimbriimonadales bacterium | reverse complement strand
TATGATCAGGAATCCGGCGGAGGCTTTTACAACTCGCGTGGGCAAGTCGTAAACTGCCGCAGCATCATCATTTTCAATGATAACCGCGAATTAGTTTCACTTGAAGGTTTACCGCAGATTCGTTATAAGCGGTGCGAACCCGTAACCGTCGTTCATACCTTGCCGCTATGAAAACGCGTGTCTACTCCCTCCTGTCCGTCATCGCCATCCCTCTGTTCCTAGCGAACGCTCATGCTGCTATCACCGGCCATTGGAGCTTTGAACAGGGCAACCTGCCCGGCTCGGCACGGATTGGTCTGCCCTTGCAGGTCATTGATTTCGATACCGAGGACCTCACCCGCTTTGGCACTGCCGGCCAGGGCGCATTCGCGAGCGTTCCTCAAATCAATAGTCAGCCAATAAAGATCATGGGCTTTCCAAAAACCGCGCCCTCGGGTGGTTACTTTGTGCCGCACGGGGCGGCGCCGAATGGCGGAGGAAGTTTCATCAATCAGTACACGATCATCATGGATGTGCTCTTCCCCTCGGGCTCATCGGGAAAACGGCGCGCCTTGTTCCAAACCGACCAAACTGGCAACGCGGAGTTCTTTATCAACAATCTCAACCAAATCGGCTTCGACGGCGGAACGTTCACCGGCAACATCACTCCCGACACATGGCATCGAATCGCCATTGCTGCGGACCTCGCCGCCATCCCAGCCTCTATTGCCTTTTTCGTCAACGGCACAAAGGTTCACGAGGCCAACCCCGGCGGCGGACTCGACAGCCGCTGGGCCATCCTCGGTGATTCGCTCTGGTTCGTGAATGATGATTCCGACGAAACTGAGGCCGGTTACTTGTTTGACATGCAGTTCCGGGATGAACGCATGCCCGACGCCCTGATCACCGCCCTCGGAGGGCCTACTGCCCAAGGAATTCTTACCGGTCCGCCTCCCAACCCTTACGTAATTTCGCTTCTGCCGTCTTCGGAGTCGGCGCGCATTCCCGAGCGCTCCACCGTTAGCGCCACGCCACGCATCGAAGCGATCATCGTGGACGGCACGCAAACACTCGATCCTGCCACAGTAATGATGACCCTCAATGGCCAGGCCGTCCCGGCCGCCACGCAGAAAAGCTCCGGCACCAACACCATCAGCTACAGTGTCACAAATCTGCTGCCCTCCCTCTCGCTGCAGACAGTCCGTATCGATTACAAAGACAACACCGGCGCCTCCTACGCCGTGCAATGGCAGTTCGTCGTCGGCCATTACTTGCCACTGATTTCCCCGGCGCCCCTCGGCAGTGCCAATGGTCCCGGCTTCCTCGTGCGCACGGTTCAGGCGCCCCTGGATACGCCTATTCTGAACGTGAACAGCTTCGCGCGCGCCATCAAGCAGCTCAATGGCACTCTCGTCGACACGGGTGGAGTGCTCGTCGCCAACGTCGCTTTTCCCGACCCGATCACCACCGGTCCTCACGAGGTAGACTTGATCAACTTTCACCTCGATGGCAGCGCTTTTGGAAACTTTGAGAATGACGTGGTCTTTCCGGGCATTCCGGGAAGCGATGGTGGCACAACGATCTTCGCCACCGAAGTCATCACCTTCCTCGAATTGCCTGCCGGAACCCACCGACTCGGCGTCAGCGTGAGCGTCGATCGCACCGACACCGGAACCGACGACGGCTTCAACCTGTATCAGGGCCCGGATGCTCGGAACATTCTGACGCCGGTGGTCGGGAGCTTCGCGCGCAACGTCACCAGCCCGTTTGTGTCCACTCACAACAACAATGAATTCACCGTCGTGGCGCCGAGCAACGGCATCTACTCATTCCGGTTGGTGCATTATCAGACATTGCAGGACGCGAGCCTGGAATTTTATTCGGTTGATCTCGTCACCGATGAAAAAATTCTCATTAATGACTCCACTGATCCGCGCGCGATTAAGGCGTATCGCTTCAGCGCTGCGCCGGCTGTCAACAAGCCGCAGTTGATCGAAGTCAATCCTGCGCCCGGTGTTTCCGGCGTATCGCCTTTGGCGCCCATC
>JAICGT010000344.1 GCA_025922995.1 Fimbriimonadales bacterium | reverse complement strand
TGGATGGTTATGTGGGGACAGCTTGTCGTTACCAAAGACGTAGACGCCTACCTCCAGGCCAACCCGGTGCCCGTCCAGACGACCGACGCCTCCCACGGCGCACACGATCACCACGCCGAGGCCAGGTAGCTTCGCACTTGTTGAGCCGCCGGGCTACGATTGACTACGCTCGCACTTGGTGCTGTCTTTAGCAGGTGAAACTATTCCGACAGTTTTCTTTTGCAGGACGAGGCGTTTTCTTTCTGCTGTTTATTGCCATTTCCGCCTCGGCCCAAAAAGTCCCCGTGGTCGAGCACACGCTACCCAACGGTATGCGCCTCCTCCTTGTGGAGCGCCATGATGATCCCACTGTTGCCGGTGGTTGGGTGGCGCACGTCGGCAGCGCCAACGAGCGGCCCGGTATCACAGGCATCGCTCACCTCTTCGAACACATGATGTTCAAGGGCACGCCCACCATTGGCACCAAAGATTACAAGAAGGACCTCGAGATCATCGCGGAGCAGGAAAAACTGCGGGAGCAGATGCGCCACGAAGAAGCTCTTATGCGTCAAGCCTGGCGCGAAGGCAAACTCGACGACCTCACCAAACCCGAGAACAGATCACCGCGTTACATCGAGTTGGAAAAAAAATTCAACGAGCTGATCGCCAAACAGCGCGAGATTCTCGTCAAGAACGAGTTCGACCGCATTTATACTACCGCCGGCGCATCCGGCATGAATGCTTTTACCACCGAAGATCTCACCGGCTATTTCATCACCGTCCCCGCCAACAAACTCGAACTTTGGATGTGGATGGAATCCGAGCGGCTCCTGCGTCCTGTCTTTCGTGAATTTTACGCCGAGCGCGACGTCGTGTTCGAAGAGCGCCGCATGCGCACAGAATCTACACCGCTTGGCAAATTTGCCGAGACGTTCGAAGCCATGATTTGGGATTCACATCCCTACGGCTGGCCAACGGTCGGCTGGCCTTCGGACATTCCCGCGATCAGCAAAGCGCAGGCTGACGAGTTTTACAGCCTCTACTACGCGCCGCAGAATCTTTCCCTCGTGCTGGTCGGCGATTTTCAGAGCGCCACCGCCACAAACCTGGCCCATCGCTACTTTAACCGAATCCCCAAAGGCAAAGCCGAAGCCCCTGATGTGATCACCTGGGAAATTCCGCAGCCGGCCGAGAAGCGCATGTATGGCGAGGCCGAAGCTAACCCTCAGATCGACATCGTCTGGCACACCGTGCCGTTCGGCCATCGCGACTCCTATGCGCTGAACATTCTGAGTCAGCTTCTCTCGACGCGAACCGGCCGCCTTTACAAAGGCCTCGTGCTCGGCTCCAAGGTTGCCACCCAGGCCTCCGCGTATCCAAGTCATCGAAAATGGGCTGGAACCTTTAGCGCCAGCGGCGAAGCCAGCGAGGGACAAACCCCTGAGGACGTCGAGCGCGCGATCTACAAGGAACTTGATAAGATCAAAAACGAAGACATCCCCCCGGAGGAATTGCAGAAAGTTAAAAACAATTTCGCCGCTTCCGAATATCGGCGGCTCACGTCCAACATGTCCATTCTCATGCAATTAATTTTCAACGACGGACTCGGTGACTGGCGCGAAATCAACGAGGCCGGTCCCAAACACCAGGCCGTCACTGCCGCCGATGTGAAGCGTGTCGCCAAAACGTATCTGACGAAAGAAAACCGCAACGTAGCAATCTACACGCGCAAGAAATCAACTCCCCCAGCCGAAAGCACCAAAGAAAGCGCCCAACGATGAAACAATCTTCTCCCTTACTGTTAATCCTACTGCTAATCCTAATCTCCGGCGTGCCCGTCGCGTCCGCCGGCAACAGCACTCCCGCCGAGGTTCCCGAACGCCCCGAGAAATTGAAGTTTCCTCCTCTGGATTACGAGCCTCCCGCCCCGGCAGATTATCGGGTCCAACTAAAGTCTGGCCCGGTCGCGTATGTCGCGGTGGACCGCGAGCTGCCGCTCGTCAACATATCGATTTACATTCGCGGCGGCGATTACGTTGAACCTCAAGGCAAAGAGGG
>JAICGT010000343.1 GCA_025922995.1 Fimbriimonadales bacterium | reverse complement strand
CTCGTCGATCTCCTCGCACAGCGGCGCGAAAAGTGAAGCGAGTCCGCCGGTCGCCAACACCAAGGCGTCGCGCGATAGCTCCGCCTTCATTCGCCGGGCAATCGAATCGATCGCGCCGGCATAGCCTAGGACGAGGCCGCTCTGCAGGGCGCCTTTCGTGTTCCTCCCGATGGCGGAATCAGGCGCGGCAAGCTCGACAGTGGGCAGCTTCGCGGCTCTCGAGAAAAGCGCTTCCATGGAAACGATGGGACCGGGCATGATGCTGCCGCCCTCGTACTCGCCGTTCGGGCCGATGGCGTCGAACGTCGTGGCGGTCCCAAAGTCGACAACAATGGCCGGCGTACGGTGTTTCGCTTTCACAGCGACTGCGTTCGCGAGGCGATCAGCGCCGACGGCGGATGCCGGGGTGTATTTGATGTCTAAGTGGGGCACGGCCTGATCCGTCAGGAATTCGACGGGTTTTTCGAGCCAATGCGATGCGAATGCGCGAATCGGCTCGTCGAGCGCGGGGACCACCGACGCGCATAGGACAGATTCGAATTGAGGCGAAATTTCACGCTCGCGGCATAGGGGCAAGAAGAACGCGGCTATCCGGTCCTCGGTCGCTAGCGGATCGGTCGGCATGCGCCAAACGCTCGTCCATTCCATTTGGTGGATTCCGAATACGGTGTGCGTGTTACCGACGTCGATGACGAGCTGCATTGCCCCGTGATGTTACCAGCGGCGTGATTCTACCTTTCTACCATAAGAGGGTACAATGGTAGACATGGCAATGAACATCAAGAGCCCGGAGGCACATAAACTCGCGACTGAGTTGGCTCGCTTGCTCGGCGTGAGTATGACCGAGGCAGTTACGCGTGCGCTGCGAGAAGCTATGGAACGACATCGGGACGATGTGCGCCTCCGCGACGTTGACGCGATCGTCGCCGATATGCGCAAGCGCTACAAAGCGACCGAGGGCAAGGGCATCGAGCCTGAGGACCTGTACGACCCCGAGACGGGGCTGCCGATATGATCATCGATACAAGCGCGCTGGTGTCGATATATAAAGAAGAGGCCGTCGGCAACCGCGTTTTGGAAGTCGCTAAGCACACCCCAGAAGACATCAAGATGAGCGCCGCCAGCTATCTCGAAGCCGGCATCGTGGTGGACGAACGACAGGAAGCGGTCTTGTCGAACCGGCTGGACGGCCTGATCGAGTCTTTGCGAATCACGATTGAGCCGGTCACGTCGAGCCAGGCGAAGGTCGCGCGGCAGGCGTATCGTGACTTTGGCAAAGGGTCAGGACACCAAGCATCCCTGAATTTTGGGGACTGCTTTACTTATGCTCTAGCGAAAGAAACGGGAGAGTCGGTTCTCTTTGTCGGCAACGATTTCATAAATACCGACTTGTCGGCAGTCCCCTATTAATCGCCCAACGCGTTCGTAAGGTCTACCCGGCCGTGGATCTCTCCGCCCAACTCCGAGACAACACGCGACACGATTTCATCGGTAACCCGGTCTCGCCTTTCGCGGTCTTTCGATTCCACCATCACCCTAATCATCGGCTGGGTTCCGCTCGGTCGCACAACGACTCGACCCCCATCTAAATCGTCCTGCTTTGCCGCAACAAAGTCTTGTAACGATGAGGCTCCGTTCCAAGCCTCTCTATCCGAAATGCCGATATTCACCAACAATTGGGGCCAGTTCTCAAATACAGGCGGCAATTCGCTCGCCGCGCAGCCGGACAGCCGCAACACGCGCAGCATCTGTATCGCCGTTAATAGGCCGTCGCCGGTTGGGGTTAGCTCCGAAAATATTATGTGGCCGCTCTGCTCGCCGCCGACCTTCGCGCCGATCTCATCCATCCGCCGAGCGACATATTTGTCACCGACGTTCGTGCGCTCGAACCCAATCCCCAATTCCTCAAGGGATTTCTCGAAACCCATATTGCTCATCACCGTGCCCACAATAGATGGCGCGCCGTGCCATGCCGCCCAGATTCCCATTGTTCGATCGCCATTAATCAGCGCTCCGTTTTCGTCGCTGAACACGCAACGGTCT
>JAICGT010000342.1 GCA_025922995.1 Fimbriimonadales bacterium | reverse complement strand
CTTTCGTAAACCTCGCGGTTGCCGCCTGCGAGGACCGCGGCAAAGTCGTTTGGCAGGTCTTCGGTTCCGCAAGGAATCAGGATGCATCGAGAACGAATCGTCGGCAGTATTCTCCCGGACGCCGATGTCGTCAACACGAATCTTGCGGAAGCCGACGGCTCCTCGATGGTCTTCAACAACGCGTTTGCGGAGTCGGGCGTGAGGCGATCGGCACGATCGATCAGGACGACCCGATTTCGCCCCAGAGCAGGTGGCGATTTTAGAAACGTGCGGATATTGGGCTCCGGAGCCGCAGGGTCTTCGATCACCTGCCTGAGCCGAATCAAGTCCTGCGGCCCACTCGGTTCGACCCGCAAGATGTCGGCGGAGACGTCGCGATCGAAGGAGCCGCATGCGCGGCATTCGCCGCATGCCGCGCCGTCGACCGGCTGCGTGCAATGCCAGGACCGCGCCAGCGCCACGGCAAACACCGTTTGCGTCGCGCCCTCGTCGCCGACGAGGAGCACGGCAACAGACGAGCCCGTCACAGCAAGGCGCTTCGCCGTCTCAGAAACGCTCGAACTGCTCGACATCTAAAACAAAAACGATGGCGCCGCCGACAGGCACTTTGATGGGATTAGGCACAAATGGACCCACTGGAGTGGCGTCCGGGGGCAAGACGTTTACGAGTTGCTCTCGCATTTGGCAGTCCTGCTGAATCAGCCGCAAAAGCGTCTCCTTCTCAGCCTCGTCGGTGCCGACGAGGAAAGTCGTGTTGCCCTCCTTGAGAAAGCCGCCGGTCGAACCGATGATCGTAAACTTGAACCCGTTACGGATCAAGTCTTCTACAACTCGGTTCTTGTCCCGGTTATGCACGACGGCAACGACGAGCTTCATTTATAAGGTGGATTATGACGCCGTGAGAGATGCGATGGCTTGCTCGAGCACCTTCGCAGGCTCCTGGTCGCCGTCGAGGACGGCAAACCGCGCCGGATCGAGTCGAGCCTCGGCGAGGAAGCCGTCGCGCACCCGCCGATGGAATTCGACAGGCTCGCGGTCAAGCCGGTCGTGACGGTTCCGCTTGGCCCCGCCGTCGCCGAAGAGGTCGGCGACGCCGATCCGAGCAAGCGCTTTCTCCACCGGCATGTCGATCAGAAGAGTCCGATCGGGCATCAGGCCGCTGGTGGCGATCTTGTTCAGCTTTCGCAAAAGCCCGACATCGAGGTCTCGCCCGTAGCCTTGATACACGATTGTCGAATCGAGATACCGGTCGCAAACAACCCACTTGCCCTTCTCCAGCGCGGGTCGGATCAAACCTTCCACATGCTGCCGGCGGTCGGCGAGAAACAAAAAGACCTCGGTCCACTGGTCGATATCCGCCCCTTCGAGCAGCACCTGCCGGATTTGCGGTCCAACCGGCCCGTCACCCGGCTCCCTAGTGAGAATGACCTCGATTCCTCGCGCAGCGAGTTCGTTGCGAAGTCCCAGGGCCAGCGTGCTTTTGCCCGCGCCGTCCGGTCCTTCGATCGAAATCAGCCTGCCCTCCATCGCGGGCATGATACCGTCGCTGACTTAACGCCGATCCATAAACAGCCGTAGCACATACCAGAACAGCAGCGCAACAGCGGCGAAGATCTCCAGCGACGCCGCGACGTACTGCGTGCTCGTGTACTTGTGCAGCACTTTCGAGGTGGTGTAAAGGATCACCGCGCTGGCGAACACGATCATGATCAGGCTGAACCACGCGCCCAGGTTCCAGCCGAAAATCACGCTCATCACAATAACGCCCACCGCGCCCAAGCCGATCACCATAAGCGCCGGGCCGAGGAACGAAAAGTCCTTCTTGGTAAGAAAAACGTACAGCGTAAGCCCGCCGAAGATGAGGCCCGTGAGGATCGTGGCTTGCGGCAGCACGCCCGGGTAATACTCGTGCGCCAGGTACAGCATCGGGGAGAAGATCAGCGCCTGTATCACGACCATCAGTGCAAGGCCGAGATAAGCGACGCCGGGTTTGGCTTGCGATGCCATCGTGCTGGAGATCCAGCCGACGATCATAAAGCCGCCG
>JAICGT010000341.1 GCA_025922995.1 Fimbriimonadales bacterium | reverse complement strand
GGAGCCTATTTGGGCTGCGCGCCAGAGGCTGCGATCATGACGCACTCCATCCCTCGACCAGACGCTGCCAAAGTCATGCGCGGGCTCAAAGACTTCCAGCGCAAGACGGTGGAGTACGTGTTCGGCCGGATGTATACCGACCTGTATCCGAGGCCGGGGAAATACACGCACGCCGCATGTTGGAGCCTATGGCCGAGAAAGATCTGGGCGGACGGCAAGGAAGACCTGCCGCTTTCCGCTCTCGTCTGCAATTTCACGAAACCTACTGCCGACAAGCCTTCGCTCTTGCAGCATGACGAAGTCGAAACGTTCTTTCACGAATTCGGCCACGGCCTGCACGGAATGCTTGCACAAACCGAATTAGCTCGGTTTACCGGTACGCGCGTTGCGCGCGACTTTGTAGAGGCGCCGTCGCAGATGATGGAGAATTGGGTTTGGGAAGACATTTCGCTCGCGCTGTTCGCGAAGCATTACAAAACCGGTGAGCCGTTGCCGCCCGCAATGCTCAAAGGCATGAAGGATGCGCGCACGCTCGGCAGCGGAATGGAAACTCAGGGCCAGTTTTACTTGGGCCTGATGGATCACGAATTCCATACGAAGCCCGATGGCAAAGTAGACACGCTCGAGGTCGAGAAGGAAGTATATGACCGGTCGACCATGTATACGTTCGCGCCTCATACATTCTTCCAAGCGGGATTCGGTCATCTGGTAGGTTACGAAGGCGCATATTACGGCTACCTCTGGTCGCTCGTTTACGCACAGGATATGTTCTCGAGGTTCCTGGATGAAGGCGTGTTGAACACCGAGGCCGGTAAGTTTTATCGCAGCAAGATCATCGGTCGCGGCGGGTCGATGGACGAGATGGAAATGCTGAAGGACTACTTGGGCCGTGAGCCCAAAATGGATGCTTTTTTGAGGCATCTCGGCCTCGATCCGAACAAAAAGTAATTCACCGCAAACCGAGCAGTTTGTGCGTTTGTAGACTCAGCCGCCATTGCGGATGCTTTAGGCAGTAGGCGATTGCGGCTTCCGTGTTTTTCTCAATGTCCGGGCCGTCCATCGGCTGTAAAAAATAGGTCCTAAAGTCTAGGTCCGTCGGCAGAGATGCCGGCAGTAAGTCTTCTTGTGGAAAAACCAACTTCAATTCATCACCGCTGCGCTGAATAAAGTCTGCTCCCGCTTTCGGACTGACACATATCCAGTCGATGCCTTTCGGCGCCGCGATCGTGCCGTTCGTTTCGATCGCGACGCTGAATCCTTTTTCGTGCAGGCGGTCGATCAACTCGGTATCGAGTTGAAGCAGAGGCTCTCCGCCTGTGCAAACAACCCACTTAGCGTCAGCAGACCGTGTACGGACCGCGCTCGCCAGATCGTCTGCCGAGAACTTGCCGCCATCCGGCCCAACGCCGACGAAGTCGGTGTCGCAAAAAGTGCATACGGCTTCGGCTCGATCCTCCTCGCGTCCGCTCCAGAGGTTGCATCCTGCGAAGCGCAGAAATACGGCAGGCGTGCCGGATTGCGCCCCCTCTCCTTGGAGGGTGTAGAAAATCTCCTTAACAGTGTAGGCACGCGGCACGCGGCTATTTTACGATAACGATGCGGGGGGAAAACGCCGTCGGAGCAATGCCTGTGCCGATGACCACGATGGGCTCACGTGGCGTGAGGTCGGGTCGAACGGGGTAGACGCCGAGCGGGTCATCGCCGAATCGGACGGGGACGCCCGCCGCAAGGCCGATCCACATGGTCGATCCGATCGCCGTTTCGGGAATCCCTTCGCCGCCTTCGACCACGATACTGAACGCCATCCCGTCCTCAGCGACTCTGCGAACCGAACCACGTATCTTGACCTCGCCGGGCTGTACGTTGACGGCCCTCGAGATCGCCTCGCGATAGTCCATCGTGTGCGACGTCGACTCGCTCGTTCCGGTGGTGAATCGCCACCGGCGGGATACATCTTTTCCTCGCGAGTCCTTCGCTTGGATATACGCTTCGTAGGTTGTCATGGCACGCAACGGCGACTTGGGGATCAGGATCACTCCGGTGGTT
>JAICGT010000340.1 GCA_025922995.1 Fimbriimonadales bacterium | reverse complement strand
GTGTAGGTGGCGGCGGCGTTCCGCGCGCCGGAAGCGGGGAGCCGATACGAGTTTCGTCCGCGAGAACGGCAGTCCATAGCACCCAAGTCACCGGCACGCGCTTGCGTGTTCGAAGTTCGACGATGTAATTCGGTGGTGTTTTGGCCGCGAGGTGGACCGAGAGCGTGTCGAGGATAAGCTCACGGAAGGCCGTAGGCTGCCGAAAAGAGTCAATCGCTTATCCTTGGCACCCGTGCGATTAGAGTGTTTCCTTTTTCTCTACTCGGCTATGCGACGGGGCTCCGCAGTGTGCACACCATCACGATTTCGGCAGCCTACTCACGACTCCTAATCCTCGCGTGGTGGACAGAAAACCGTGTCCATTAAAGATGCTTTGAAGTTGTGGAAAAACCTTGAGCACGCCCTACGCACGGCAAACCATTTAGATGTGTGACGCATAGTAAGTAGCCGCTATAGTTACCAGTATTTCCGAAACTTTATATAGAAAATTTATGAAAGTGAGAGTCTTTAATCGAAAATTCGAGGGGTCTATGCTCAGTCCGTTATCGAATGTCGCCGCCACCGCTCCTCGTGTGGAAACTTCAATTCGGCAAATCCATGCCCATCCGTTGCATCTGTTCGGATTGTTGTCAAACTGTTAAGCGTCGCTTGGGAGGGCGGCTCAAACGTTCCACGGTAATGGTAATTCACGAGAGGGCATGGATGCGCACCGGCTATTCATTTGTCGGGGGCCAAGTTAGGAAACACGAGTCACTCGATCGATTCGAGCACGTGAATTCGAACGGCGAGGCATGCAGGCAGGCCCTCGCTTTCCTCGAAGGATCGGCTCGGAATGTTGCCATTTACGGGGCCAGAGGCTGGGGCAAGAGTCACATCTTGCACGCCGCCGGAACCGCCGTTGGCGCGAACGTCCTAGACATTCGCGAAAAACGGACCAACCGTCTTCCCGACGCGCCCGTCCTCGTCCTCGACGACGTGGACGCGTGCGAAGCGCAGCCGAAGCGCCGCCAAGAGATCCGCCTTGAACTCGAGCGGCGGCTTCGGGCTCGCAAACAAACTCTGGTCGTGCTGTCGGGCACCGATCGGACGGCTCGTTCATTTCTTCCCTCTCCTCGTTCGTGGAAACTCGTGCGACTCAACGACCCAAACGATGCGGAACGCTTGGCCATCGTCGGGCGCATGTGCTCCAATGAGGGGTTGGAGCTTTCCTGCACGTCAGTGGAACTCGTCTCGCGGCTCGTGCGCGGTGACGGGCACTCGCTTTTCGGCGCCTTGCGGCGCTTGCGAGCGGGTGCGGAGGGCCATTCGGCCTCGCTCCATCCGCTGCGCGTTGCGGGATTGCTCCACCCCTACCTTCTCGATAATTCCGACTACGATTTGCGCGATATCGTGCTGGATCAGGTGTCGCGGTCTTCCGGAGCCGACGTCCGACGGCATACCGAACTGGCGGTCTTTGCCCTGGCAGAAGTCGCGGGCCTTTCGGAGGGCTGCGTTGCCGCGTACTTCGGCATTCGGCCCGGCGACGTGTACCGGATTTGCACATCCGGACGGTGTCGGCGCGAAACCGATATGATTTGGAAGTCGCAGGTAGACCGTATCGTATACAACACGGCGTCCTATCTGTGTGAAGCCTGATCTCAGGAGCCTGATAACCCCGGTACCCGAAGACGACCCCTCTTGGCCGCGGCTCGACGCGGCCGACTCGCCTCGCTTAGCGGCGAAGGTTCTCTCGGAAAGCAAGGCTGCGGCTGTTCGCGTGTATGACGGCGAATCGTTTGTCGGCTGCGTCACCCCTCACGCGTTGCTAAGCGTTTTTGCCGACGACCTCGATTCGCTTACGGGACTGCCGCGCGCCGATCGGCTGCGGGATTGGATGACCGAGAGGCTCGGCGAAGGCCGCGAGGTTGCGTTGGTTTTTCTGGACCTCGACGAATTCAAGCGGGTCAATACCGAGCAGGGCCACACGGCGGGGGATAACGTTTTGCGGCAAGTTGCCCGCGAGTTGAACGGGTTAATCGATCCGGCGAGCGACTTGTGCGTTCGTTACGGCGGCGACGAGTTTGTGATCG
>JAICGT010000339.1 GCA_025922995.1 Fimbriimonadales bacterium | reverse complement strand
TTGCAACACCATCCGCGTCCGGCTGCCCTTCAACTTCGCAGCGATGGCGATCATGGCGAGCTTGATCATGTCGGCGCTGCCGCCCTGAAGCGGCGCGTTCATCGCCTGTCGCTCGGCATAAGATCGCGCGATGCGGTTGCCGGCATGGATGTCCGGGAAGTATCGGCGTCGACCTGTTAGCGTCGTCGTAAATCCCTTCGACCTCGCTTCGGCCTTCGTACTGTCGATATATTCGCGCACTTTCGGGAACCGTTCGAAATAAGATTCGATTAATGCGCGTGCCTCTTTAACGCTGAATTCACCGCCGAGTTGATTCGCCAATCCGAAGTCCGTCACGCCGTAAAGAACGGCGTAATTCAGCATTTTGGCGTATCGGCGATGTGCTGACCCGACACTGTCGAGAGGCTCGTTCCACATCAGCGATGCGGTCGCGGCGTGCACGTCCTCGCCTGTCTTGAATGCATTGACAAGCGCAGGCTCATCGCAATAATGCGCTAGAAATCGTAACTCGATCTGCGAATAGTCGAGCGATGCAAACACGAACCCGTCCGCGGGGATAAACGCGCGACGAACTTCTCTTCCTAATTCGGTGCGTATCGGAATGTTCTGCAGGTTCGGGTCGTTGCTGCTAAGCCGACCCGTTGCGGCGATATGCTGCGCATAAGTGGTGTGGATACGCCCGTCTTCCGCAACATAGCCCGGCAGGGAATCGGCGTAAGTGCTGCGCAATTTGCTTAACTCGCGCCAGGCCAAAACGTCACGCACAACCTCGTTTTCAGCCGCCAACTGCTGCAAGACCTCGACACCCGTTGCATATCCCGTCTTTGTTTTTTTGCCGGATTGTAATCCGAGTTTCTCGTAGAGTATTTTCCCCAATTGCTGCGGCGAGCCGATATTGAACTCCTCGCCGGCTGCTTCATGAATTCTCTGTTCCAATTGCCCGATCTGCACGGTCAGGCTCTTGCTAAACTCGCGAAGCCGATCGCAGTCGACTCCTATGCCGAGGTTTTCCATTTTCGCCAAAATCGGCACCAGCGCCATTTCGATTTCATCGTAAACCGTCCACTGCCCTTCTTTCTGCAAGCGGTCCGTCATCGGGGCGACGAGTCGTGAAATTGCAGACGCTCGCTCGGGGATCGTCTGCGGCGGAGACTCGTCCAGATAGCCTTGCGCCAAATCCGCCAACTCGTACCCCGAGCGGCCGCTCTGCAAGACGTAAGCCGCCAACAGCGTATCGAACGCCGGACGGTCTTCCAACGCCATTCGGCGGACCAATCGTTTCGAATGATGCGCGGCGAGTGTCGTCATGTGATCTCGGACCACGTCTAGCCCCGTCGCCGCGTCGGTGGTCCATACATCGGTGCCGATCGCCAAGGCGAAGTACTCTTGATCGTAATCCACCGCCGCTCCTCTTTTGGCCGCCAGTGCCAGGTCGTCGGCAGAGGCGGCAAAAATCGTCAGTTCCGGCCTCTCGGAAAGCACCTCGGCGGCGGGGTCGGCGAACAGGTCAGCCTGCTCAGGCGATGCCGGGCCGCCTTGCATATAGGGTGCGAGAACCTGCGGCATGCGCTTGGCGTGGTTTCGAAACTCGACAGATTCGAGCCAACGTTGCGCCGCGCCGTATTGCTCCGAGGAAACCGCGAACGGGGTGAAATCGAATTCGACAGGAGCGTCGCGTGCGATCGTCGCCAGCCACTTCGACTTCGGCATCTGCTCCAAGAAGCCCTCGAGCTTTTTTTTGAACTTCGGCTCTACTTCCTCGAGGCGCTCGATGAGGCCCTCTATCGAGCCGAACTCGGTTAACAAAATCGTCGCCGTTTTTGGGCCGACCCCGGGGACGCCCGGAATATTGTCGCTTGTGTCGCCAACGAGCGCCTTGTAATCCGGCACCAGTTCGGGGCCGAAGCCGTAGCGCTCGTGCACTTCGGCAGGGCCGTACTTGACGACGTCGGTGACACCTGTTCGCGTCGTCATGACGCTGACGCATTCGTCGACGAGTTGAAGCGAATCCAGGTCGCCGGTGACGATAATGGCGTCGTAACCATTTTTCTCTGCTTCTTTCGTGATGGTTCCGAT
>JAICGT010000338.1 GCA_025922995.1 Fimbriimonadales bacterium | reverse complement strand
GGCGGTCTTGATGCCGTACTGCTTCCTCGCCTTGATATAGGCGTCGAGCGTATCGGCAGACGCCGTACCGCCAAAGATGACGGCGGCGAATAGGACGGTGATGAAACGAAGCATGCTTTGTTAAGACCGCACGAGCCCACCCAAGGGTTCGTGGCGGAGAGATCGGGATTCGAACCCGAGAAGGGGTATTAGCCCCTTACCCACTTAGCAGGCGGGCGCTTTCGACCACTCAGCCATCTCTCCGCGGTTCGCGACATGGTACCCCGACGAGGCGTCCCCTACGGTATCCTCCGCACGATGGCGGCTGCGAAACGGTGGAGGTGGCTCGGTTGACCGGATTCCGCCTTTTTGCACTCGGCTTCGTCCTCTGCGGCATCGCAGTTTTGATGCTGCACCCGCGCTCACGGCCGGTTATGGCTTACGCCTTTCAGCCGGACAAAGTCGGGCCGGTCCTTGCCGCGAATCCGCTCAGCAACGAGCCTTTCGAGTTCTTCCCGCCGGACGCTTCCGAAATGGACACGCGCAGCCGCTACATGACTGCGTTCCGCATCGTGCGGCGATTACGGTCCGACTGGGTTAGGCCGGACGAACTCGATCTCAGCATCGTCCACACCTTCGCATCGAAGGCCGCCGCGCTCGAACCGGAGAACGCGTACTGGGTCGAGTTGGATGCCGCCGTCTACGGCTTCGAATCAGAGCCTCTCCGTGGCCTCGACTCGTGGATCGCCGCCTCGACCCGAGGCCGCTGGAGTACCGGCGAGGCAGCCGCCCTCCGGCAGCTTTGGGACGACCTTGCGAGCGCCGACGGAGCTAGGCTGTCGTGGCAAGGGGCAGTTGCACTCGACCATGCGTCCGGTGGCCCCACAGAGTTCATCGCCAAAAACATCGGCGACTTTGCTTACAAGAGCGTTGAAGCACGCTACGCGACACTGCTCAACGCCTCGGTGATTCTCGATTCAGCACGTTCTTTTTCTATGGCCGGCTCCGCGATCGCGATGGCCAACCTGGCGGTGTTCGGCAAAGCCGACCCGATCGACGCGCTCGGGCAGCGGCGCTATGAAGAGATCAAGAGCGCGTTTCCGTCGCTCGTCGGGTCCGCTCTCGGCGCCGAGGCGTCGGCTCGCACCCGCCGTGAGCAACAGAACGTCGAAAGCTGGCAGGAGTTCTATCGAAGCGGCGCACCGCTAGCGAAGAGCCAAATGCGGCGGCTCAAAGTCGAGACGCTGTTAACGGCATCGTTGCCCTCTGCGCTGCTGATGAGTTCCCTGTTGCTCGCCGGCCTCGGCTTGATAGGCAAGGTGGTGGCAACGCTTCTCGGCCCCGTCTTGAACCCCGACCGGCGCCTGCTGATGGCGGCTGGTATTGTGGTTGCCCTCGTCTTGTTCGCACGGTCCGGAGCCCTGCTACTCAGCCTGTGGGCTTTAACGCTGACTGCAATCTTATGCATTCCGCAGTTTGTCGCCCGCGACGAGGCCATCGAATGGCGGCGATCCGACAGGCTGGCTATTGTCTCGCTAAGCGTATTCGGGCTCTGTCTCCTAACCCTGCATTTCGTTCTCGACTCGACGCCCGCCACGTATTTACTAAGGACGGCACCCAACGCCTCGCTCTACGGCTCGGTCGGTGCCGTTGCTCTTAGTTTGTCGCTGCCGTCGGCGTTGGTTTGGGCGCGCGTTCGCCGGGTGTCGGTCATGCGTGCGGTCGGCGAGACGCTGCGCTTACTCGGCTTCGCGGGCGCGCTGATCGGCTTGTCGGCTACCATCCTCTCGACCCCGTTAGCGCTTTGGCGCGATGCAGACAATCGCGACTTTATCGAGCGCTGGATACGCAGTGAACCGGCGGCGTTTAGGCCGGACGCTCCGCAATGACCCCGCGAGAATTTGCCGAGAAAAGACAGGCGTTGCTTGCTGGCTACGACGGCACGGGTATGGCTTGGTGTAGGGCGCATTCGCAACTGGCGGACGAAGCAATTGCGAACGCCTTCGCCGACATCGGCATGGGGGCGGAAATTGCGGTCGCAGCGGTCGGAGGATACGGGAGGCAGGAACTGGGGCCGTACGGCGATCTGGATATCGTT
>JAICGT010000337.1 GCA_025922995.1 Fimbriimonadales bacterium | reverse complement strand
GCTCGGCTCCATTTTCTGCCGATGGCCTCGACGTGTTTGCCGCGACGACGCGTGCGTGATCCTCCGGCAATTCGTCGATCCCTTCCCCGTCCCTTACCAAATACATTCCCTTACGAGACGGCACTCCGGCGCTCCCGGTGTCGATCAAGTCGAACGATGCGAACCCGGCGGCGCGCGTACCAAAAGCGAACGCCAGGGTCTTTGCCAAAGTTACGCCGACCTTAACACCGGTAAAAGACCCCGGTCCCAGGTCCGCTGCCCACAGTCCGACCGTTTCCTTGGAAACGCCGGCCTCCTCCAAGACCTCCGCCAACAAGCGCAATGCCGTCCCGCTCGCGCGCATCGGCGCTTCCTCGGAACGACTCGCCAACAGCCGATCTTGGTCAAAAACCGCGACTGAGACCGTCGGTGAGCTCGTGCTGATCAAGACCCAACTCACGTAATTTCGGCCTCTCTGCCGACATCGGCGAACGTCAGGTGAACCCTGATCGTGGGCTCGATCAAGCCGTTAGCCCGTTCGATCCATTCGATTAGAAGCGCGTGGGTAGTCATGTAATCGGTTAGTCCCAGGTCGATGACTTGGCGGATATTTTCAAGACGATACAGATCGACATGGCACACCGGCGGAGCCGTTTCGTACTCCTGAACGAGGTTGAAAGTCGGCGAACGCACTTCGCCCCGATGGCCGAGCGCGCCGATGATGCCCCGCACTAGCGTTGTCTTCCCCGCTCCGAGTTCGCCCATCAGCCCTACGATGTCCCCGGGACCGATTCGCGCGGCGAGCTGGGCGCCGAGCGCGAGCGTATCGGCTGCTGTAGGGAGGTGCACGCGCTATTTTGGCACTACCTCGTCGGGCGCAATCGGCTAAACTCTCCGAGCCGCTTTATGTCGAAACTTACGTTCTTACCCTTCAATGTCGGAGAGCCATTGCGCCCTGCAATCGGCCGCCAACTCGCCAACTTTCTCGCCGAGGCTTACAAAAACCAGCCCGAAGTCGAAACGAATTTCGTCAACTTCCTCACGCAAGTCGGAACGGCGACAGAGCCGGCACAAGCGTTTGTCAACCTGGGCAGCGAGCTGAACCCCTCCGACCTGGTCGAGAACATCCTTCAACAGTCTGGGGCAGACTACGCAATCGACGGCACGCTCAACCCCGTCGACGGCCAGAGCGCATTGACCCTGCGAATCAGCAAGCCCGGCGTCACCGGCGCATACGTCACCGAAAAGACCTTCGACGAGTCGGAGACCTTCGACGTCGTTCGATGGCTCGTGTCCGAGGTCGCAAAAGGAGCGAGTATTCGCCTACTGCCCGATTTCGCAGAAGCCATGGAGTTCGGAACCGACAACCCGCAGTCGTTCCAAAAATTCATGCTGGGCTTCGATGCCGTCAACTACGTCGGCCAAGCCGGCAGGCACGTCGCCAAGGAGTTCGACGTCGCGCTGGCGTTCGACGATCTCTACGCATCGGTCGAAGCCGATCCCGATTTCCTCGGCCCTTATGACGCCTCCTTGCAACTCGCGACGCTCTGCGCGCAGAACAACGTCGGCACGCTGCAGGTTATCGAAGAAAAGCTTAAGCGGCTGATGGAACTCGTCCCGGAGGACTATCGCGCGCAGTATGCGCTTGGCGATATCTATCAGGGAACGGGTAGGCCACAGGAGGCAATGGGGGCCTACGAAAAGGCGATCCGTCACATGGAGAGCCGGCGCGAGCAGAAAATAAAAGAGCACGAAACGGACAAGGAAGTTTCGATTCCGGCGCTCGACCCCGGCCTTTATACGCGGCTGGGAATCTTACAGCAGCAACAAGGGATGCTTGCCAACGCCGAGCGCTCATTCCGAAAAGCGCTTGCGCTTGAGGGCCCGGACAAGCCGACGATGCAGTTCATGACGCCGCTTCTGATGGGCACGAACCGTGGCAGCGAGATCGTGTCGATGTGGAAGGAGGTCTTGGATGAGAACCCAACCAGCCCCGATGCCTGGGGCAGGTACGCGGTTTCTCTGGTGCTCGCCAAGCGGAACGACGAGGCGATGAAAGTGTTCGAAGAGGCCCTGGAGAAAACCGACGGCCATGTGATCATC
>JAICGT010000336.1 GCA_025922995.1 Fimbriimonadales bacterium | reverse complement strand
TCTTCACCGCCGGCTTCTAAGGTCGCGGAACGGTGCTCCGCTAAGACGTAACCGCATTTCGGAGTGCGGCTGCTTGCAACCGCTGTTGTCTCACGAGATTGCTCACGGCCGCAGGTGGTTAATTTTGCTATCGAAGCGCCGATCGGATTTGTTCTTCGGTGATCACGCCCTGGCGAAGCGTTCTGCCCGGCCCAACGTCGTACAAAGTCGAAGCGATCCCATGCGGGGATGGTCCCGCGTCGACGACGTATTCGACGCATAGGGCAAGCTGCTCGACAGCCTCGGGCGCGTTCTGAGGCGGGGCGGAGTCGGTGCGATTTGCGCTCGTCAAGACGAGCGGCTCACCGACGAGCTGGATGAGTTTGAAGGCAATCGGATGCTCTGGAGCGCGAACCGCCACCGTGTCGCCACCTGCAGTTACCAGAAGAGGCAGGCCGTCGGCCTTAGGAACCACCAGCGAGAGCGGTCCCGGCCAAAACGCGTCTGCAAGGCGTTGAGCTTCAGGCGGCCAAAAGGATGCAACAGACTCCGCCATCCGAGCACTGTCGACGCCAACAATCAGCGGCTTGTACTGGGGCCTGCCCTTCGCTCGGAAGACTTTCAAGAGGCCATCGGGGTGGAGAGTGCACGCCAACCCGTAAACTGTTTCGGTTGGAACAATCGCGATCTCGCCGTGCTTTAGAGCGTCGGCGACTTCGTTCAATCGTGGGTCGCCCGCGTCTGAAATTCGCATCCAAATCATAAGCCAATCGCGCCGCGCATGATGTCTCTCGGCGCCGACACATCTAACCACCACTCCAACGAAAGGGCGCCTTGCTCGATCAGCATTTCACGACCATCGATGACGGCGCAGCCGCCAGCCACGGCCTTCGCCAGGAACGGCGTTGGCTGTCGACCATACACCATATCATAGACCGTCGTGGCGGGCGACAGCTCTTCCCAAACGAGCGGTGGCGATTCGCCCGCCAGCCCCAGAGGTGTTGCGTTTACGACTAGAGAGCAGCCGGCTGGATTCGGCTCGTTAACGACCCTGGCACTGAACTTCAGCGCAAGATCTTCGGCGCGGGCGGGTGATCGGTTCCAGATATCGACCGACCAGCCGCGCCTTGACAGCCCATAGCTCGCTGCTGCGGCCGCTCCGCCGGCGCCGAGGACGAGCGAGTTCTTCGGTTGCAAGTCGGCTATCGGCTTTATAAAACCGGCGACATCCGTGTTGATGGCCGCGATTTTGCCGCCATCGAATTTTAGGGTATTCGCCGCGGACAACAGGTCGACAAGTTTGTCCCCATCGCCGATCTGCGCTGCGCTTTCTTTGTGAGGGATCGTCACGTTGACGCCAACAAAACCGATTGAAGCCAAGTGCGCGATGCAATCCTCTAATTCGTTGAAAAGCACTTTTAGAGCGTAATACTTGCCGGGAATGCCCAGATGATCGAGCGCCGCTTGGTGCATCCTCGGAGACAGCGAGTGATCAATGGGGTCGCCCAAGACTGCGAGTTGAGCTACGTTCGTATTCTCGAGCTCTCGCCAATCGATCACGTTCTGCGGTCACGAAAAGTCCAAAACTTGTTCATTGGGAAGGTCCAGCCCGTCGTCACTACCGTTGCGACTACAAGTGCGACCACATAGAGGACTTTGCCTGCCCCTGGATGATGGATGCTGCCGGCTACGGTCGTGTTAATAAGCAGTCCGACACCGTAAACGATATATGCTCGAACCAGCTGTCGATGCGCGCGGTCCTTGTCGACGGCGTCGAACGTCCAAATTCGATTCCAGTAGAATCCGTTCAAGGTGGCAATAATAAACGTGAACGCTTTGATCAGCACAAATGCGGCATCGATGTCGTGCGCTGCCAAAAAGTCTTCCATCCCCGGAGAAAGCCCGTTTGCAAAGCGGATTAACGCCTGATTCAATTGGCCGTCGATCCCACGATAAAGAAATGCGTGGAGCCCCATATCAATCGCCGTGCTACTAACTCCGACAATTACAAACTTCGCAAACTGTCGCACACCACGTCGCTGAGCGAGCTCTTCTATGAACGGTGCGCTCATCCGAATTGGACCCATCCGCTAACCGACACTGC
>JAICGT010000335.1 GCA_025922995.1 Fimbriimonadales bacterium | reverse complement strand
CGATGCATCGAGCAGCATCACGTCGGGCTCCGTTCCGGCAACAAAGCTCAGAATCACCTTGGAAACATAGCCGTCCGGAATCCCCTCGACCCGCACATCGACGCCGGGATGTCGGTGCTCGAACTCTTCATAGATTCCGCGAACCGTGCGCTCGAACTCGCTGTCGTCACCGGCGCCGCTCCAATTCGAGATTCGCAAGACGACTGTCTCGGGCTGATCCGACGGAGCACAGCCCACCAGGAACAAGGCAAGCCCGGCGAGCAATACGAAACGCATCGCGTTACCTGTTCGGCAGCTCGCCGCGCAGGTCGATACCGCTCGGGCGATCCATCGTGTCGCGATGCCCCATGCCGTCACTAATCCAGCCACCGATCATTGGCAGCAGATAGTAGGCCGCTGCCGCTATTCCGGCGAGCACTACGACGGTCCAGATGAAGTTGCTAACCGTCCGACCATGCACCATGGCAATATTCTACAGCGAATTGTCGGAACGGGGACGCCCTCCCGCCCGTAAAGTTCACGAATCTATGGCCGAATGATTCCGGCTCGGTTGCGACGACGTGCACAACGTCGCTCCGGGCCTAACAACATAATCTTGATTCGCCGGCGCGAGTTGGCGAAAGGAGCTTCTTAGAACGATGCACGGACCCAAGCCCCTCCTTTGGGTCGTATGGCTAGGTTTTGTATTGATCGGAGTGGAAGTGCGCCACTTGCACGCGAAGATACTCAGCCAGCCCGCGGCCATGATCCCATTGCTTTTCTGCGCCGCCGCCGTTGTCCTCATACCGCTCTGTATGCACGGCACGTCGGCGGCTCGTCGGGCAACGCTTTATTGGGTCTTTGGCATCGGCATCTTAGTCGGCTTGCTAGGCGTTTACTTCCACACGAGGTTTCAGATCGAGCCGTTCTTACAACTTTTCACGGCCGAGCACTCACCCGGCCCTCAGCCTCTCGCTCCCCTGGCGTTAACCGGCCTGTCGACGATCGGCCTGTTTGCCTCCCGATTGATTCCAGGCGTTGCGGCAACGGGCGCGAGCCCTCCACGTACAGGCAGGGTGTTCGACCGGTAACCGAAAAAAAGGCCGCCCCGCCAATGGCGGGGCGGCTCTCATTTCTTGGCCTATTGGCCCATTCGCCAGAAGAGAAAGTCAGTCGACGTTTCCCATGGGAAGGCCAGCACGGGGCCGTTTTGATCACAGAACAGCCGAGCCTTCATCTGCCCGGTGCTGCTTACGAATCGGCCCGGATTCGTGAGGTTGAACTCGAACGTCTGTTCGATCATCGGTCCCTGAGAAGAATCGATCACAACCCAAGCATTCGCGTCGTAGTCGAACAGAGAAATCCTCCTCAGAATCGAATTTGACGAAGAAGATCCCTCGAACCCGAACACCATCGTCGTCGGATTTAGTATGGTGGACTGCGAAGTGACTTCGAACTCGAACGGAGCCCGGCCGGCCGGCTGGACTTTGAGCCGATTATCGTCGCTGCGCTGTAGAGAACCGAGGTTGCCGCTGGTGATATTTCCAAGCAACATGGTCAACGTGTTAGGAACGAAAGTGGAGGTTGCAGTTTCTAGACTAAACACCAGCCTATATCGCTGGATATCCTCCGCAATCGTGGAGACGTCGATCTTCAGGCTGATGACGCCGTTGGTCGGTCGAGCGATGCTGCCCAGGGTCTCAGGGAAGCCAACGCCGGCTGAGTTTGAAGAACCAATAAAGGTTACGCCATCGGATTGATACGCGCTGATCCGAAGATCGTTGATCCGTCGATTGTCCCGCAGCCTCGGCGGCGGGCCGCCCTGGGCGCCGACGAAGTAAGCTTCGCCGACAGGTTCGGCGCGAACCGAGAGAGTCGAGCCAACAGGAATTTCGATCAGGAACCAGTCACGATCCGCCGGCCGTTCGACAGCAAGAAGGTCGACGGTCATGCCGCTCGAAGCTGTTCCAAGCTGAGTTGCGTGTCCGATATCGTCGTTGTCCTCGACCCGGTCACCATACAGGAACTGGCAGCCCTGGATATCGTCATTCCTAGGACCGTCGAAGAGCGTCGTCAGTACCGGTTCCATCAGCTTGGTCTCGTTCATCGGCATCACGTGCCCTAACCCCATCCCATG
>JAICGT010000334.1 GCA_025922995.1 Fimbriimonadales bacterium | reverse complement strand
TGGAGAATCGAGGCTGCTCGCGCGAGAAACGCAAGAGGTGCGTCGCGGTTGAAGCATTGGCGCATCATGTTCGAGAGCATGATGACCGAACGACTGTCCAAACGCTCGACAGCATCGCGCGCCGCATTTCTGAGGGATAAGCATCTCGCGCTTTCAGACTACCTATCCGAACTATTGGGGAGCGAACCACCGAAAGTCGATGAGGCGCTCGACGTCGTGACGCGCTCCCGATCGATTGCCCTTATCGACGAGATGGTGGCTGCGAACCCTGAAGGCTTCACCCCCGAATATCTGGCGGCGCTCGAAGCGCTGCGTACGCTTATCGCAGAGGAATCCGCTCAGGATTCGAGTGGGTCACGCAGGGTTCTGTCGGGCTCGGAGCGGCTGAGCAGTTTGTGCCGGTCCGTACTCGAAAAGGACTTCTCTCCGAAAGATTACACAGACTCGCGGCACGAAATCGCCTCCGTTTCCGATACAGCAGTCTTCGTCGACGCGAGCGACAGTATGTATTGTCTGTTCAAGGGAAGCTCTATCCGACTCGGCGTTACCGGAAGGCAATTAAATGAGATAGTGCGCCGGGCGGAATTCGAATTGCTTTCGCCCATGGTAGGAGTGCTCGACCTCGATGGAGTCGATGGTGAACTGCAGGCGATTCGCCAACTTGTCGTCGAACCCTTAAAGGCAATTGGAGACCCGATTCGGGTTGCGCCGGACGGCGCTCTCTGGGGCCTGCCCTGGAGCGCGCTCCTCGAAGAAGAACCGGTAGTGCTCGCGAACCCGGCATTCCCGGCGTGGACGTTGTACCCTCCGATTGGCCGGGTCGTCGTTTGGGCAAACGACGCGGGCAACCTTCCGCACGTAGAAGCCGAAGCGCGAGCCCTTCTGGGATACTTCCCCGGAGCAGAAATCTGTCGCACGAGGGAGGCTGCGCTCGCGTCATTGCGCGAAGACATCGACCTGTTGCACGTGGCGTCACACGCCACCATGCGGTCCGAAAACCCGCTCTACTCTTCGATCGAACTGTCCGACGGGCCGTTGATGGGAATCGAGGTTGCACGCTCAGGGGGGTCGGCTCGATTGGTAACGCTAAGCGCTTGCGACACAGGCAGAGTGTCCTTACGGCTCAAGACGGAACCCGACGGCCTGGTCCGAGCGTTCTTAGCCCTTGGCGCCGATGCCGTCGTCGCAAGCCTGTGGCCCTTTGATGACGAGGGAGCGGGGCGCACAATGGATTCGTATTATCAGTCAATAGCCGAAGGTGTCGATGTCAGGCAGTCGCTGAGCCGCGCTCGTAATAGCGTGCGGTCTTGGCGTGAGCATCCTTACTATTGGGCTTCACTCTCCTTATTCGGCGGCTGTGGCCGCAAATGCAGAAAATGAAAAACTTACTACTTTTACTTTTAGTCGGAGCGCATGGCGCTTCAGTCGGCGCGGAATTGATCGCGCAGTTAACGCCGGGAGCCTCACCCGCGAAAGTCGGCGCGCCCTATGGCCTTACGCTTTTGGACGTCACCGACGGCGGCCCATTTGCGCTCTACCTTGTTCCGAGCGGACAAGACCCGGAGGTCCTGGAAGCGATTTTCGAATCGGACCCTCAGGTCGTCTGGGCCGAGGAGAACGACGACATGGAGATGCCGGAGCACAGCGGCGCGGGCAAGGCAACGGTTATCGGCGCGGTCGGCAGCCCGTTTTCCTTCTATTCGTTGAATGCGGGGTTCTTCCAGCAGGTGGGATGGATGCCTCCGGCATCGGCAGCGCCGATGCGTGAAGTCAACGTTGCGATCCTGGACACCGGCCTGAGCCCCTATCAGCCGTACTTGTGGAGGAACGTAGTCGCCGAGGCCAATTTCGTGGAGGTCGGCCAGCGGCCATACGACGTGCCTCGACGACACTACTCGAGCGGAAATGCCTTACCGGATGAAGCCGCAGGGCACGGGACGATGATCACCGGCGTCGTGGCCCAAATGGCGCCGCACGCCGGCTTGGTGCCTGTGCGGGTTGCGGACAGTGACGGTGTAACGACTTCGTGGAAGATTATCGAAGGCTTGGTCTTCGGCGTCAACTCGAACGCAAAAATCATCAACATCAGCCTGGGTTCCATCGATCGCATCACAGCTT
>JAICGT010000333.1 GCA_025922995.1 Fimbriimonadales bacterium | reverse complement strand
TCAAGCGCGCCACCGACGTGATGATTGCGGGCAAGGTCGCCTGCGTTTGCGGATATGGAGACGTGGGCAAGGGTTCCGCGCATTCGCTGCGCGGCTTTGGCGCCCGTGTCATCGTGACGGAAATCGATCCAATCAACGCGTTGCAGGCCGCAATGGAGGGCTTCGAGGTCAACACGATCGAGTCCACGCTCGGCACGGCGGATATTTATGTCACGACAACGGGCAACCGGGACATCATCACGCTCGAGCACATGCGCCGGATGAAGGACCAGGCGATTGTGTGCAACATTGGCCACTTCGATAATGAGATTCAGGTCGATCGACTCGCAAAGTCGGACGCGAAGCACGTTAACATCAAACCGCAATATGATCTCTATACGTTTCCGAACGGGAACAGCATTTATCTTCTGGCGGAAGGCCGGCTGGTAAATCTCGGTTGCGCGACCGGTCACCCGTCGTTCGTGATGTCGAACAGCTTCACGAACCAAACGCTGGCGCAGATCGATCTCTGGAAGAACAAGGACTCGTATGCGATCGGAGTGTATCGGCTGCCCAAGCACCTCGACGAGGAGGTCGCGCGCTTGCATCTGGAGAAGATTGGTGCGAAGCTGACAAAGCTGACGCCGGAACAGGCGGCGTATCTCGGAGTTCCGGTTGAAGGACCTTACAAGCCCGAGCATTACCGGTACTGAGGCTGGAAGGTCGTCTTTTTGACGCGGGCTTCGAGCCCGCGTCTTTTTTTTTGCGCTCGCAGGAATTGTTCGCGGAAATATATATAGTTTCGTCCCCGCGCCCAATTTCTTCAACGATCCATTCACGGCCTCCACTCGCTCACGCTGGTAGCTGGCTACGAGCGTAGCGAGTGGACGGTCTAATAGATTTTCGCCATTTCGGGGTGGGCGCTCAGATCATCTGGCTCTGCCCCAGCCGGCCGGGGAAGGGCGCGGTGGTGTCACCTTTTTCGTAGTCGGCGAGGATGGAAAAGCGGAAGGTCGTGCCCTCGCCCGGTTTGCTGTCCACGGAGATGGAGCCGCCCATCAACTCGCATAGCCGCTTGGATATGATCAAACCGAGACCGGTCCCGCTACGGCGACGCTCGGATGAACTGTCAACCTGGCTGAACGGCTTGAATAGCCGCGAAATTTTTTCATTTGGAATTCCGATGCCGGTATCGGAGACGGCAAAAAACAATCGTAACGTTCTCCGCGATTCGCTCATGCCCACCGGCTCGCCGCGCATGCATGAGACATGGACCGTGATTCGACCGCGTTCGGTGAACTTCAGGGCGTTGGCAACAAGATTGGTGAGTATCTGCCGCAGCCGCGCTTCGTCGGAATTGACGATCACGGGAACGTCGCTGTCGACGTTTGCGACCAAAGACAGCGCGGCTGCGCGAGCGCGTGGCTGAAAGAAGGCGATGACTTCTTCGACACATTTATAGAGTCCGAACGGGACGGACTCGATTTCGATCTTGTTTGCCTCGATCTTTGAAAGATCGAGGATGTCCGCGATCAGCTTCTCCAGGGCTTCGCCACTTGATCGGATGATGGCGACCTGTTCGCGTTGTTCGGGAGAAAGGGGAGAGTCGGCGAGGATTTGCGCGAACCCGATCACCCCATTGATCGGGGTTCGGATTTCGTGGCTGACGATGGCAAGAAACTCGGTCTTGGCGCGGTCGGCCGCCTCCGCCGCTTCCTTTGCATGGAGCAACGCAGCCTCTGCGTCCTTACGGAGTGTGATGTCGTGTCCGACGGCTTGGAACTCCAACGTGCTGCCCGCGTCGTCCTTGATGGGCCGCTGCGTCCACATAAACCAGCAGTGGCGGCCGTCCGCTAGATCGAGTTCGCGTTCGAACGTATAAGGCTCATCTGCGATCGCTGCACCCGGTGTATAGAGAGGGAACGGCTGCCCGATCAGTTCATTTCGTTTCCGGCCGAATGCGTGGGCATAGGCGTTGTTGACGAAAATAAGTTTTCCATCGACGCGATAGCGGCAGATTAGATCGACCTGATCCTCGACGATCCCCCGATAGCTGGCCTCGGTTTTCTGCAAAGCCTGCGCCATGCGTTCAATATTGCGCGCAAGCCCGATGATCTCATCGTGATCCGGCTCACCCGCGGTTTCT
>JAICGT010000332.1 GCA_025922995.1 Fimbriimonadales bacterium | reverse complement strand
GAACTTCGCCATCTAAAGCAACGACACCGCGTCCGACGACTACAGGCGAACCAACGATCTTGCCTGCAACGGAGTCAAAAGCCACGTTGACGAAAACGACCCCGTCGTTCGCTAGGTTTTGACGGTCTCGAAGGACTTCGTCGCTCACGCCCGCTTGCCCGCTGCCGTCCACGAGAACGCGTCCACAAACAACGGAGTCCGCCATATACGCGCCGTCCTTCTCCAAGACCAATTGCGACCCGTTTTCCAGCATGACGATGTTCTCTTCGCCGTATCCCATCTCGACCGCTAAGTGGCCCATGTGATATTGGTGGCGCGGCTCGCCATGTACCGGAGCGATGTAGTGCGGCCGCGTAAGGTTGACCATCATTTTTATCTCCTCTCGATAACCGTGCCCGCTTACGTGCAGGTCGTCTTCCGGACCATACAGAACCCGCGCTCCCTGTCGAAAAATACGATTTATCGTCTGGTAGATCGAGGCCTCATTGCCTGGAATTGGCTTCGCAGAATAGATCACCGTGTCTCCGGGCTTGATCGCCATCTTAGGATACTCCTCGTTTGCCATTCGACTTAATGCGGCGAGCGGCTCGCCTTGCGAGCCTGTCGTGAGAATAACGACGCGGTCATCGTCGTATCTATCCAGGTCGTTCAGCCGAATATAAGTGTTTTCCGGCATCTTGAGAAAACCTTTCTCGGTCGCAATTTGTGTGTTGATGTCCATTCGCCGGCCGGCGATCGCAACTTTCCTTCCCGTTTCGTGCGCAACCGTGAATACCTGCTGCAGCCGATGTAGGCTGCTCGCGAAGGTCGTCAGTAAGACCCTGCCCGTTGCTTCCTGAAACGCCCGCTTCAAGTTTGGAGCCACTGACCGCTCGCTCGGGCTCCAGCCCGGAGACTCGGCATTCGTTGAATCGCTCAGCAATAACACAACGCCTTCATCACCCAACTCACCGAATCTGGAAATTTCCGAGAGCCGCCCGTCGATCGGTGTGAAGTCGAACTTGAAATCCCCTGTAAACAAGACGATGCCGACTTCCGTCCAGATCGCGAATGCATAGGCATCGGGCAGGCTGTGCGTCACGAAAATGGGCTCGATCTCAAAGTTGCCTACCTTAAAAGACTTTTCCTTTTCGAACACCCGCAGGTCCAGGTCTCGCTCCGCAAACCTCTCCAGCAGTTTGCGCTTCACCAACTCGATCGTGAGCCTGCTCCCGTAGACAGGCACCTGCAACTCTTGTAGGACGTACGGTAAGGCTCCGACGTGGTCTTCATGACCGTGCGTGAGTAGGATGCCTCGAACGCGGTCTCTGTTGGCGATGAGGTAGCTAAAGTCGGGAATGACGATGTCGACGCCATGCATGTCGTCCGTCGGGAAGCTCAGCCCGGCATCGATCACGATGATGTCTCCGCCCTGCTCGACGACTGTCATGTTCTTGCCTATTTCTCCACAGCCGCCGAGTGGAATAATCTTAACTGCTTGCACAGCAGACAGTTTAGCGCGGTTATAATCGCCCATGCCTTCTGTGAGTTTCGACCGCTACTACCGATACGACGAGCTATGCCAACTGTTAGCTGCCTATGCCGCCGAGTTTCCCGACCTTGTAACCGTCCTCGATGCTGGCAAAAGCCACGAGGGCCGGGATATCAAGTTGGTAGAGGTCACCAACTCTGCTACGGGCAAAGCATCCGATAAGCCGGCGTTCTGGTGCGACGGCAACATACACGCTAGCGAGGTCAGCGCCTCCGCCGCCGTTTTGTATATCCTGCACCGCCTCACTTCGGCATACGGCAAGGATGAAAACGTCACGCGTGCCGTCGACACGCGCGCGTTCTACTTGATGCCCCGAGTCAACCCAGACGGCGCGGAATGGGCGCTCGCTGACAAGCCGAAGATCATACGCAGCGGCACCCGCCCGTATCCTTACGACGAGGAGGACCCGTACGGGCTGGAGAGGCAGGACATGGATGGTGACGGCCGCATTCTAAACATGCGCATCGAAGACCCGAACGGGCCGTGGAAGACAAGCGAAGACGAGCCTCGGCTGCTTACCCGCCGAGATCCCGCTGAGACAGGCGGAAAGTATTATCGACTACTTCCCGAAGGCACTTATCACCAGTGGGACGGT
>JAICGT010000331.1 GCA_025922995.1 Fimbriimonadales bacterium | reverse complement strand
CGCGCAATCACGCTCATCGAACTTCTGGTGGTTATAGCCATCATCGCCATCTTGGCGGCCATACTCATGCCGGTCTTCGCGTCTGCAAAACGCTCGGCCCATCGAACGACGTGCTTATCTAATCAAAGGCAGATCGGTCTCGCCTGGCAAATGTATACGGGTGAGAACGGCGAACGCGCCTGCCCAGCATATTACTTCTCTCCAAACCTGCAAATCGAATACGCCTGGGACTTTACGCTTTCTCCTGGAGTCGTACAACCGGGTTTGCTTGGCCCCTACGTCACCGACGGCAGGCTCGTCGCGTGTCCCGTGTTTTTTGGAAATCCCTGGAATCGGCCGCACACTGGATACGCGTATAACACAACTTACATAGGCGGAGATGCGCCCGAGAACCGGTTTGCGACGGCTCTGGCTGCCATTGCGTCGCCTGCCGAAACAGCGCTTTTCGCCGACGGTGGTTACGGAAATCCGGTTAATGCCCAGAATTACCTGCGCGCGCCAAGCGACCCCTTGTTTATCGCCGGCAAAGTTCATTTTAGGCACAGCCACTCCGCCGTTGTTGTGCGAGTTGACGGCCATGTAACACTTGCAAAACACAAGTATCGATACCGCCCATCCGAGCCGGATTGCGGCTCTCTCTCCGAAGACGATTCCGCCTACGATCTCGAATAAATCATGAAACAAATCACGATCATCACGCTTCTTCTGGCTTTTGCCTCCTCACACGCCCAGCAGTTCGCTTCCGCGGTAGTCGACTTTTCGGGTCTCGGTTCCGATCCGTTTTATAACGATCCCAACGCGATGCTCGGAAGACCGACATTATGGAATCACGACGAGTTCGGCGGAGGACCTAAGCAGCGAGTTGCCACGAGCATAGTGTACGCACCCTGGCAGCAGGACGACAACGGCAACAACGTGATCACCACGATCCCGACAGGCGGGCACGTAACCGTCGGCTTCGACGAGCCGATCGTCGACGACCCGGCTAACTGGTTCGGCCAGGACTTCATTGTTTACGGAAACGCCTCGTTCCTGGCAAGCGGGTTCGTCGAGTGGGACACCAACTTGGAAGACATCACGATCGTGGGCCCGAGCGTTTTTGCAGAGCCGACACAAGTGAGCGTCAGCCCGGATTTGGTGAATTGGTACACCTATACGAATACTTTCGCAGACGATCTCTTTCCGACACAAGCATTTGAATGGGACTTCGGAATTCATAACTGGAATGCGGACTCGGATTGGACAAAGCCGGTAAATCCTTTGTTGACCGGGGAGGACTTCAGCGGCCTGAGCGCTGCCGACGGCATTGCGCTTTACGAAGGCTCGGGCGGCGGCACCGGCTTCGATCTTTCCGAAAGCGGATTCAGTAGCATTAAGTACATTCGCTTCGATGGCTCCGGTGGCGAAATCGACGCGGTTTCGCGCGTGGGCCATGCGGTGCCGGAGCCTGCTACTTGGGCAGTATTAGGGCTCTCGTTGGTCTTTTTCTTGAGGCGAAAGAAGCTTGCGCGACGCCTCGCGCGCGGGAACAAAGTCGGGGTTGGCTGAGACGTAGGCGCTGTGACAGCTCTCGACTGCCAACGCCGCGCTGACGGCAACGTTTAGCGAGTCGATCATGCCGTACATCGGGATGGCAATGAACTCGTCGCATAGTTCTCGAACTTCCTCGTCGATGCCCGTTAATTCTTGGCCGAGGACGATGACGCACGGGTGTTTCCAATCGACCCGGCGCAGCGGTTTTGCGTTATCACCGACGGTTAGACCGTAAATCCGCTCACCCGCCTTCTTGGCTTCCTCGACAATTTGGAGCGGTTGCACCCAGCGGTAGGGCTGCCATCTTAGCGCGGCAAAACCGCCGGAAAAGTCTTTCTCTTTTCGCCGGGAAACTGGGGAGAACACAACTTCTTGCAGACGGAAGCAATCGGCGATTCGCAAGATATTGCCGTGGTTGATGCCCTTGTCCAAATCGCAACAGACGATCCGAATCGGCGCGCGAGGCAGCGATGCGAATGTATCTCTAAGGCCGGGGTCTCGAGCGGCAGCGTTTCGGCGGCGCAAGACTTCTTCCATCCAACGCATCGCCTCTATGCCACCAGGAGTTTCCCTGCCCATTTACGCCTCGCGAAT
>JAICGT010000330.1 GCA_025922995.1 Fimbriimonadales bacterium | reverse complement strand
CCGGCGGCATCGCTCAGATTGCCAAAATGCGCGGCGTGCAAATCATTTATGGCCGCGGCTACTTCGAAGATTCGACCACTCTCCGCGTCGAGACCGAGTCGGGCCAGCAACTGATCAACTACGACAAAGCGATCATCGCCGTCGGTTCCAAGAGCGCGATGCCCAAATCGTTCGACCTTGGCAATCCGCGCGTGATGACTTCCCGCGAAGCTCTTGAGATCGAAGAAATTCCTCAAGACCTCCTCGTGGTCGGCGGCGGTTACATCGGCATGGAGCTCGGCACCGTTTACGCAGCGCTCGGCAGTCGGGTCGTTGTGGTCGAAGCGCTCGATTCCATTCTCGCCGGCGCCGATCCCGATCTCGCCCGGCCAGTCCTCGCCTACGCAAAGAAAGCGTTCAAAGAAGTCCGAGTAAAAACCAAAGTCGCGAAGATGGCGACCGTCGGCAAACAAATCAAAGTCGTCTTCGACGGCGGTAGGGACGCCGCTCCGTCGGCGTCCGAGGAGCTTTATGACCGCGTTCTCGTCGCGGTTGGGCGCGTTCCCAATTGCGCCGACCTCGGACTCGAAAACACAAAGGTCGAGCGTGACGACAAAGGCTTCATCAAAGTCAACGAACGCCAGGAGACCTCCGACCCTTCGATTCTCGCGATTGGCGACATCGCCGGCGGCGTGCTCCTCGCGCACAAAGCCTCCAAGGAAGCCCGCATCGCAGTTGAAGCCATGATCGGCGAAGCCAGCGCTTTTAAAGACGTCGTGATCCCAGCCGTAGTGTTCACCGATCCCGAAGTCGCCTGGTGCGGCCTCACCGAAGCCGAAGCACGCGCGAAAGGTGTTAACATAGAAGTAGCCAAGTTCCCATGGGGAGCGTCGGGGCGCGCTCTGACTTTCGATCGCACCGACGGTCTCACCAAATTGATTATCGATCCGGAAACCGAGCGCGTCCTGGGCGTCGGCATCGTAGGCCACGGCGCAGGCGAACTCATCAGCGAAGGCGTCCTCGCCGTCGAGATGGGCGCGACGGTCCGCGACCTCGCCGAATGCGTCCACCCGCATCCCACCCTCTCCGAAACCATCATGGAAGCCGCCGAAGTCTTCTTCGGCCACGCCACCCACACCGTCGTCCGCAAACGCACAGAGTGATCACCTCGACAGGCAAGCTGAAGCCATTTAACATAGAAACATGAGTGCGACCGTTGAAATGCGGAGAGTTCCAGGTCTGCCGGTTACACAGCATCCCGAGGTCGTGAGCGGCGCACCTGTGTTCGAAGGCACTCGCGTTCCGATCTCTACGCTTTTCGAATACTTAACGGACAACTACACATTGGATGAATTCCTGGAGGCCTTTCCCTCTGTTCAACGGGACTCTGCGCTTAAAGTTTTGGCTTACGGTAAGGACCGCATTTTGCGCGAACTTGATCTGTGAAAGTTCTGCTCGATGAGAGCGTTCCGGTGCAGATTCGCCGTGCCTTATCCGAGCACCATGTTAGAACAGTTCAAGAGGCTGGCTGGACGAGTGTGACGAATGGCGAACTGCTCAGATTAGCAGAAACGCAATTCGATGTCTTTATCACCGCGGATAAAAATCTGAAGTATCAGCAGAATCTTCGAGGCCGGCAAATTGCCATTCTCGAACTTTCAACCAACAAACGGCGGGTTGTCGAAGCTCGGATCGAGTTGATTCGTGGCGCCGTGAATAGCGCCAAGCGAGGCGATTTCATCGAGCTGAATTTGTGAGCTTCGATCAATTGCTTCGACCAATTTGACAGGCTCGCAGGACTATGGCTAAATCCGCCCCACGCAGCCGAACCCGGGCTTCCTTCCTGAAGCCGGGGGCGGGGGAACCAAATTTCTGCGCGGTCGGAGCGCAGGATTGGGGCGAATCCCGAGAGATCGGGAGGGTCACTTTCAGGACCCAGCCCGTCAGCTAACCTCGCAGGCATTTGGAAGGGCGATCCTCAGGATCCCGACATATCGGGACACCGGCGATCCCCAGAGTCGATGTGCTGGAGCAGGGGTGCAGCGGCGAACGGGCAAATTACTATGAGTGGCAAACCGACGGATCGACGGTACTTGATTGGGCTGGCGATCGGAGCACTGGGTGTCGTTTACGGGGACATCGGCACCAGTCCGCTCTATGCGTTGCGCGAATGCTTCAACCCCGAGCATGGTGTGCCCGCGACACCGGCGACTGTTCTG
>JAICGT010000329.1 GCA_025922995.1 Fimbriimonadales bacterium | reverse complement strand
GGAATCGCTCTTGTCCTTGCAGGTGGCTTATTCCTCGCCAGCTTCGCGATCACATCGTTAGTGGTATCGATCGCAACCGGTGCGCTTCAGGCGCCCGTCTCCAAAGCGCTCGACTTTCTCGCCAGTTGGCTCGTTGCATCGCTAATGATGACCGGTGTCTACCGCTGGGTGCCCTATCACTTCGATCTCCCCTGGAAGCCTGCGCTGATCGGCGGAGTCGTGGGTGGGCTTCTCGGCGCGCTGCTAAAGTCGCTGTACGCCACGATCATCAAGGCGACCGGGCTGCGCGACCTGTCTTCTGCCGCGAACTCGCTCGTGATCCTCATGTTCTTCGTCTACCTAGCAGCAATGACCCTCTTCATCGGCGCAGAAGTAGCGAAGGCCGTCAATGAACAAAACGCCAAGAGCGTTGAAACTTAGGAACATAATGGCAGCATGGGTCTTTCGCTAAGACAGTTAGTGACGGAATACTGCAAGAGACAAATATTGATTGGTGTTTGCAGGTCGGGGCAGCGTGAAGGACATTTCTCTGCGGGCTACGTCGTGAGTGTGGAGGCAGAGGGCTTTACTTTGCGTTTCGTGGACCCCAACGGCTTTCCGGGAGACGGCGGCAATAAGACAAGTTGGTACGAGTTTAACGAGGTCAATTGGATCGACGCGGGAACCGAATACCTCCGTGGCCTCTCTGTTCAGGATGACGCATATTGGACGTACGCCGACGCCAAGAAATCAGAATGGATCACCGATCGCAGAACAATAGATCGTGAACTGAGGGGTTGTTGCGGGGCTCTCGAAGCTTGTCGCGTTCGCTTCTTCGAAGAAGAGGCACCCTATTGGGTCGTCGTTCGAAGTATCGATGGCGACGACGTAGCCTTAACTTTCCTAAGCGACGCGGGTAAACCTGACGGCGAGCGAATGATCAGGCGCTTGCGCGTCGTCGCTTTACGAGAAGGAGGAGTGGACGAATTGGCCATGACTCATCTCGTTCGCAACCAGGAGCTCGTGCCGGAGTTCGCGCCCATAATAGGGGCATGATCGCAATCGACGCACCTCAAGCCGACTGGCGACTGACCTACGAGAAAACGAGCTTTCTCGAAACCGGCAGATACGCCGAAGCGTCGGCCTACGTGCGCCGACTGGACGAGGCGTCGCCCGTCGCACGCGCATTCAGCATCGGCGCGAGCCCCGAAGGCCGTAGTATCGACATCCTTCTCATATCGGAGGAAAAACGCTTCACGGCAGCAGAACGCGCCCGTTCACGAAGGCCCCTGATTCTCATCATCAATGGCATCCATTCCGGCGAGATCGAAGGCAAAGACGCGAGTCTCATCTTTGCCCGCCGGCTTCTTGTTGAAAAGCGCTACACCGACCTGCTCGATAAAGTCGATATCGCAATTCTGCCGATTTACAACCCGGACGGCCACGAACGATTTAGCGCCTACAACCGGATTAATCAAAACGGCCCGAAAGAGATGGGCTGGCGCACCAACTCGCTAAATCTAAACCTGAACCGCGACTTCACAAAAGCCGACTCATCTGAAACACGCGCACTATTGAAATTCATGTCCGACTACAGGCCGGATTTCTTCTTCGACAACCACACGACCGACGGTGGCGATTGGCAGTATCACGCGGCTTATTCCGTGCCGATGGGGCCAACGCAAGACCCGTCCGTCGCGGCGTGGAGCAAGCGAATGGTCGACAGCGTAGTGAAAGCCTGTGGTGACGATGGCCATCCGATCATTCCTTATTTCGGCGGCTTTAATGCCGCGAACCCAGCCGCAGGCATTTCAGCATCGGACTTCACTCCTAGATATTCGACAGGCTTCGGAGCGGCGATCAATCGCCCGACCATGCTTATCGAAACACACGTGCTTAAACCCTACAAGATACGCGTTGAGACTACATTTAGCATGGTTTTGAACACGATCCAGTTCTGCGCTAATGACGCCGCCGGGTTGATCGCAGCCAACCAGGCTGCGGATAGGCGAGCCGGCCAGAGCATGGCCGACAAGTCGGTTGTCGTCGAGGCGGGAGCGTCCCGTAACGGTCGCCCCATCAACTTCCTCGCGTACGCCTACACGCCGTACGAAAGCGAAGTATCCGGCGACACAATTCCCAAGTGGGATCACAGCAAGCCCCTGTCGATTCCGAGCACTCTGCGCGACACGATGGAGCCGCGCAGCCGCGTCCGCGCGGCCTACGCTTACGTTATTCCCGCCGCGTGG
>JAICGT010000328.1 GCA_025922995.1 Fimbriimonadales bacterium | reverse complement strand
GGTTGCCCGAGGGCGCCGCGATCAATTCGAGGGCTTGCTGCAGAAGAAGCTCGGCTTGGCCAAAGACGAAGTGAAGCGCCAGGTCGATGAATTCGAAAAGTCCTGCGGCTGTTAGGTCCTCATCGGATTGCTGGAGGCCACACCATGCTGCCGGAGGTCCGAACCGACTGCTTCTCGCCCGCGTCCCCTATTTAACCGTGCGAATCGCAAGGTACAATTTCCTGGGGTCGCGCGGGCGGTTAGCTCAGTTGGTTAGAGCGCCACGTTGACATCGTGGAGGTCACAAGTTCGAGTCTTGTACCGCCCACTCCGAACCGCTGTAAGATCGAGACCTTACAGCGGTTTTTTCGTATCCCCGTTCCGACTTTCTCCGCTTTTGCCCGATTAGGGGAACGAGAGCCGAAAGATCGCCATTCGATTTGCCCCCAGGGAAAGGTTTGGTCGATTGCGCTGTCCCGGACTGCGATATTGACGGCAGGTCGTTGGATCAGCTCTCGTGAGAGAACCCTTGCGCGAGTCGAGCTTTTCGTCTTCGCCAGACAGTGACGCAAGGTTCTGGGATACAATTCGTACTTGGATCCCCTCAGCTTTGCGGCCAGAGCCCCCGGATTCTATAATCGCAAGCGGCGAGGACCTGAGAGGCCCGGCGTGAGCGACTCTGAGAATCAATCATCGACCGAGCTATTGCCCACGGTCGCAGACACGGAGCCGACGGCTCCGATGCGTGCGAGCGGACACGCTGTAAATCAGCCCCCCAACATCGGCCGCTACCGCGTCGAGCGGCTGTTGGGTGAAGGCGGCTTTGGGCTCGTCTATCTGGCCCACGACGACGTTTTGTGCCGCTGTGTGGCGATCAAGGTGCCACACAGCAGTCTCGTTACCCGACCCGAAGAGGCCGTCTCCTACCTCCAGGAAGCGCGCACCGTCGCCAACCTTGATCACCCGCACATTGTCCCCGTCTTTGACGTCGGAAGCACAGAACAATACCCCTGTTTCGTCGTTTCGAAGTACATCGACGGCACGGATCTCGCAAAGAAGCAGAAATCGTCGCGGCTATCAATTCCAGAAACCGTGGCGATGATGGCAACCGTGGCCGAGGCCTTGCATTATGCCCACAAGCAAGGTTTGGTCCACCGGGACGTCAAGCCGAGCAACATCCTTCTCGACAAGGATGGCAAGCCGTTTGTGGCAGATTTCGGATTAGCCTCGCGCGACGAAGATATGGTCACGGGGCCAGGCTACGCGGGCACGCTCTCCTACATGAGCCCGGAGCAGGCCCTTAGCGAGGGCCATCGCCTGGACGGCCGGAGCGATGTGTTCAGCCTCGGCGTCGTGCTCTACGAGCTCTTGACGGGGCGGCGCCCATTCCGCTCCGAATCACGTTCCGAACTGCGCAGGGCGATCGCCAAAGCCGAATTCCGTCCACCCCGACAGATCGATGACGCCATCCCGAAAGAACTTGAACGCATCTGCCTCAAGGCGCTCTCGCGGCGGGTTTCGGATCGGTTTGCGACGGCCCGGGACATGGCGGACGACTTGCGGCACTTCCTGGCCGGGGCGTCGGCCGGGGAGACAACTTCCGTCCAGGGCCACGAACTGCGTTCTTCAAGCGCCGGGGCATCGCCAACGAGCTTGGCGCAGACAGAGTCAGACCGCCACTCAGTCAAGATCTTACCCAAGGGACTTCGTTCGTTCGACGCGACCGATGCTGACTTCTTCCTCAAATTGCTGCCCGGCCCCACGGACCGTGACGGCTTGCCCGACAGCATTCGGTTTTGGAAGTCTCGCATCGAGTCCATGGACGGCAACAGCGCTTTTCCCGTTGGGCTGATTTATGGCCCTTCGGGTTGCGGCAAATCATCTCTCGTGAAGGCCGGGTTGTTGCCGCGGCTCGCAAGATCGGTGCACGTCGTGTATATCGAGGCGACCCGTGAGGAAACCGAGGCTCACGTCCTGAGGGGCCTCCGGCGACAACTTCCCGAGCTTCCGGACGACTTGGGCATCGTTGATACGCTGGTCGCACTGCGGCGGGGCGGATTCTTGGGGTCGGGCCGGAAGGTGTTGTTGGTGCTCGATCAGTTCGAGCAATGGCTGCATGCCAAACGTGATGAGGAGAATCCAGAACTGGTCCAAGCACTGCGCCAGTGCGACGGCGTGCGGTTGCAGACCATCGTCATGGTGCGCGACGATTTCTGGCTCCCGGTCAGCCGCTTCATGCAGGCGCTAGAGATTCGAATTCGCGAGGGG
>JAICGT010000327.1 GCA_025922995.1 Fimbriimonadales bacterium | reverse complement strand
ATTCCGGTCCGGCTGGATCGCGAATTGAGTTCCAACAAGAACGTCAAGGGTGACCCCTTTTCCGCTACGATCAACACCAAGGGCGAAGCCGACTATCTCGGATTGCCCATTGGCACGAAGATCTACGGCGTGGTAACGAAGGCGGAGCCGCGCGAGGGTAAAGACCCTGGCGTTTTGGCGCTCGACTTCCAGCGCATCACGTTGCCCGATGGTCGGTCGATGCCTATCGATGCCGGTTTGACCGGGCTCGATAGCAAGCATGTGACCAATGAAGATGGGCGGCTTGTTGCAAAGGCTGAGCACCGGAACGACACGCTGACCTACGTCGGCTTGGGTGCCGGTGCGGGCGTCTTGGTGGCGCTTCTGACCGACAGCGACGACTGGCTAAGAAATGGCTTGATCGGAGCCGGCTTGGGCTGGCTCTATAGTGAGGTCCAGCGCAACAACGCGCAACCTCGCGACGTCGTGCTGACGAAAGACACAGAAGTCGGCGTTCGGCTAGACAAGCAATTGATTATTCGGTAACCCCCGAAGGATTGCACGCCGCCCGGCAGTATCGCCGGGCGGCATTTTTTTGCTCCGGCGGTATCATTCGACCACGTGCCGAGCGCCATCGAACAACTCAGAGACGCCATCGCGGGCGCACAAACGATCGTTATTTCGGGTCACAAAGGACCGGACGGAGACTGCATCGGTGCGGCTCTCGCGCTAAGACACGGACTCAAGAGCATCGGCAAGGAAGTCACTGTTTTCTCGAACGACGAGGTGCCGAAGATCGTCAGGTTCTTGGACCCGGGCGGCAGCGTGATTCACCTCGCTACCGAATCCGACGCAGAGCGGGCGGGCCAGGGCCAATGGGACCTAGGCATCTTGGTCGACGTTGGCTTCACGCAACGTGCGGGACGCGCAGAGCCGGCTCTACTCAGCGCTGAAACGCTTGCCGTGATCGATCACCACGAGATCGGCCCGGAAGCCTCGGGAGAGATTCGGATCATCGACCCGAGCGCGTCCGCCACATGTTTCATCCTCTCGAAGATTTTCCGCGACATCGGGCTATCGGTCGACAAGAACGCGGCGACCTGCCTGCTGACAGGCATCGTAACCGACACGGGCAGCTTTCGATTCCGGAACACCGACGAGGAGTCGTTGGCAGAAGCTTCGGAGCTGATCAGGCTCGGAGCTGACCTCCCCAGGATCAGCGAAGAGGTGTGGGACAGCCGGCCGATGTCGGCGATCAGGCTCCTGCAGAAGGCGTTTTACAACTTGAAACTGCTGTCAGGAAACAGGCTGGCGGTGACGCATCTGGGGCTCGAGGACTTCGTAGACGCGAAGGACGAAGACAGCGAAGGGATTGCCAGCGAGATTGCGAGGATCGAGGGTGTGCTGGTCGCTGCGGTCTTTCGTGAGCCGCATTCCGAACGGGTCAGGGTGAGCGTTCGTTCTCGAGGCGATATAGACATCGCCGAAGTCTGCCGAAAGTTCGGCGGCGGCGGCCACAAGAACGCCGCCGGCTGCACGCTCACTGTGGGCGTTCTTGCTGCCATGGAGCGTGTGATTCCAGAGCTTGAGAGATGCTTGGAATCCTCTTAGTCGACAAGCCGCAAGGAATATCTTCACACGACGCGATTTACCGAGCGCGACGTGCGCTCGGGATTCGTAAAATCGGCCACACCGGAACGCTCGACCCCCTTGCAACGGGGCTGCTCGTGATGGCGGTCGGAGACGCGACTCGTTTCTTGCTCTTCTTGGTCACGGAACCGAAGACGTACGTCGGCACGGCGAAACTGGGGGTCACCACGACCACTCAGGACAGCGAAGGCGATATCGTCGAAGAGCGATCGATCGAGGGTGTCGACGTCAAGCGCGTTGCCGATGCATGCTCCGTTTTTGTGGGACAGATCGAGCAGACGCCGCCGATGTTTAGCGCGGTGAAAATAGACGGAAAGCGGCTCTACAAACTCGCCCGGAAAGGCATCGAAGTTGCTCGGCGGTCGCGCAGCGTCGAGGTTCTTGAATTCGACTGCCTGTCGTATGAATCCGACACACTCGAGTTTCGTGTCACGTGCTCGTCGGGCACCTACGTCCGGACGCTTATCCACGACCTCGGGGAGCATCTTGGCGTCGGAGCGCATATGACGGGGCTTAGAAGAACGCGGGCAGGCACGTTTGAAGTCGCCGACGCCACCGCGCCGGAGGCAGCAACGCCGGAGTCGTTGGTGCCGCTAGAAGAGTGCCTGGAACCCATGCCCATGAT
>JAICGT010000326.1 GCA_025922995.1 Fimbriimonadales bacterium | reverse complement strand
TAACGGCAACGGTCTCGCCTGCCTTCACGTCGATTGAGACTTCTTCGAGAACGGTCTTGTCGCCGAACCGGTGCGTCAAGTCTCGGACGCGAATCATGCGTGTAAGTATACACGGGAGCCGACAAGTGCCTCTCGAACGTATAGTTAAGCGAGCCCATGATAAAAAAGTCCCTCGTTTGGATCGCCCTCCTCACCGTCCCTGCCATTGCCGCAGCCCCGCTTAAGCTCCTCTTCACGAAGGGAGAGACACTTCGTTACAAGGTCGATATCACCTCCACTGAAACGACCTCAGTCAAAGGCGATACCGCCGAATTGCGCATGTCCGGCTCACATGTGATGACAATGAAAGTCACATCCGTTTCGAACGGAGTCGCCACGATGTCGGTGGGATATTCGAACGCGACCGCTTCCGCCACCGCGCTTTCCCTGCCGGAGGATGCCAAAAAGAACAAGGCCAAGATCGAGGCGGCTGCGGCGAGCGCACTCAAAACCGCTCTATCGACGGGCGCTCGGTCACAAAAAGTAAAGTCGAATGGGACCGCAACCTACACGATGAAAGCCGGTGAGGGCCAATCACTGACCATCGAAGGCGGAGCCTTCATGATGCTAGTGCTGCCGACGTCAGAGCCCGTGCTCAACAAGCCCTGGACCGCCAATATCCGCCAGCCGATGCCCGGAGCCCCCGCGCTGCCGGTAAAGTTCAAATGGGTTGGCAACGTTACAAAGAACGGGCGCCCGTTGAAGAAGATCATGATGTCGGTGTCTCAATCAAAGTCGGACAAGCAAGGTGAGATTTCGATGTCCATGACAGAATCCGCCGGCGGATTCGTTCTGCTCGACTCCGGTCGAGGCAAAGTAATGTCCGGCGAAATTGAACGCACTCTCAAACAAACAATGAAGCACGAGAAGGAAGGCTCGCGAATTCAGCAACAAACAAGCAAGCAATCGTTTACGAAATTCTAGATATCGTTGGTGGGGTTCGTTAAACCACTAATGGTCACGACGCGCTTGCTCCGTCCGATGACGCCGCGGATGACCTTTTCGCTGTCACGACCCTTTTTGCGAATGAGTTCTTCGGTAATCTCGGCGAGAACTTCCTTGCGCCGTCCATGGTCGACCTCTTCGAGTAGCCGCCGAACATCTCCGGGATTTAAGTCCGAAGCCAACCTGATAATCGGAGCAACGTCGTCCTCCCGCTTATGCGGCCACCGTTTCATACCGTCGCTGCCCTTCATGATCGACGGCTTCGGGAATCGCAGAAACACCGGCTGGCTAAACCTCGGATGCCTGAACATGATTTCACCCGGGTCGGCCGTCGCGAGCTTTTCACGAACGGCTTGCGAATAAACCGTGTACCCCGATTGGGCTAACTCTTCCATTTGGATATGCCCGTAAGCTGCGTTGGCGCTGTTGCCGATCACCTGCTGATCGACGCGCGAGCGGAATTGCTGCGCCCCGAAAAGGACCAAGCCCAAATACCGGCCGCGTGCTGCGATCTCGCGAAGCGTTGAAAGCACGTAAGTTTCGAATCCCCCGCTCGGCGCATACTTGTTGAGTTCGTCGACCACTACGATCAAGTGCTTAACACCCAATTCGCCGTTTTCCATGCGCGTTCGCAGATCGGAAATCGTCGCCGCAAAGATCAAGTCTTGCCCTTGCGAGGTCACATCGGAAACGTCGATAACGTGCAACGACCGATCCTCGAACTTCTCGGATGGCAAAGGCAGTTTCGCCTGTCCATCGCGCGTAATCAAGCCGGGCAATGTTTGGGACAGGCCCTTGATTCTGCTTTTCATTTTGCCGATTGTGGCAACGTGCATATCTTTGTAATGTTGACTGTCACTCTCATTTGCGAACTTCAACATGGCGTCCATCGCCTTCAACAATTGCTCGATAGTTCGCACCTCCATCGGCGGCTTGCCGAAGTCGACCTGAAAATCATCTCGCTCTGCGACTTCGTCTCTCAAAAAGTGCAGCACGGCATCGGCCTTCACGTCTAAATCGTCCTTGTTTAAAAGCACGTGCGCGTTTTGGAGCGCAGCCAACAGGCCGTAACAAAACCCCCTTGTCGGATTCGCGGCAAACTCCGTATGATCGCGGTGCGTCTTTAGCGAATCCTGGGTCGGATCGGCAAACGGCGCATAGTAAGTTACACTTTCAAACGGTTTTGGCGCGAGGCCGCACGCACGATAAATCCTTTCGTCCTGCTCGTCGATTTTGCCTGGATAATCTAGGTACAGCAGGTCGCCGCCCTTGACATT
>JAICGT010000325.1 GCA_025922995.1 Fimbriimonadales bacterium | reverse complement strand
TCGGGTTTTACGCCGGGGATCGGAATCGTGATGTTGAGCGCGATGACGTAAACGCCGAATATGGCGAAAATGAACAGGATCCGCTGTCGCAGTTCCGGTTCATTCCATGCCGCCCGTATTGTGTCGGCAAGCTTCACAGACGGGTGACCTCGCCTCCTGCCTTTTCAATTTTTTCTTGAGCGGTCTTGCTAAAGGCGTGGGCGGAAACCTTGAGTTTCTTCTTCAAGTCTCCGTGTCCGAGAATCTTTAGGCCGTCTTTGACATTTCCGACAAGACCCCTCTCGCGGATGGTCTCCGGACTAACGGTGTCGCCGGATTCGAAAGCCTCTTGAAGAGTGCCGATGTTCAACACCGAATACTCGATGTGATTGGGATTGCGGAAGCCTTTCTTTACCGGAAGTCGACGATGAATCGGAGTCTGGCCGCCTTCGAATCGCGGATGGATATTTCGCCGTGCCTTCTGGCCCTTTGTGCCACGCCCGGCGGTTTTTCCCATGCCGCTGCCGATGCCGCGACCGACGCGCACCTTACGCTTTTTGCTACCCTCTGCGGGTTTGAGTTCGTGCAGTTTCATTTACTTGTCTTCAGCCGGTTTTACATCGACCAGGTGTCGAATATTAAGGAGCATGCCCCGTATCGAGGGCGAGTCTTCGTGAATCACGGTTTGGCCGACCCTGCGAAGGCCCAGCGCAATGCAGGTCTTGCGATTGCGCGGAACGTTGCCGATCATGCTTTTAACAAGCTTAACTTGCAGCTTCATCTCTTTCCCTCGCTTTCTTCAACCACGGCGTAATCTCACTTGGGTCGAGGCCCCGCTGAGCGGCTCTCTGCTCAGGAGTCATCAGCGCCTTGAGCGCGTCGAGCGTCGCCCAAGCGCAGTTGACCGCATTGCGGCTCCCGAGCGTCTTGGCAAGCACGTCGTGAATGCCCGCAGCCTCCAACAGCGCACGCACCGCTCCGCCGGCAACGACGCCCGTTCCAGGGCTCGCCGGTCGCAGCAGCACGCGAGTGCTGCCCATCTGGCCGATGACCATGTGCGGGATCGTGCTCTGAATAATCGGAACGTCGATCATCTGCTTTCGCGCAGACTCTTCGCCCTTTCGAATCGCGTCCGGAACGCCGCGAGCTTTGCCGATCGCCGCGCCGACCTTGCCGCTGCCGTTACCGGCCACGACGAGACAGCTCCACGACGGAGTCTTGCCGCCCTTGTGCGTCTTGGACACGCGGTTCGTCTGCACGACGCGCACATCCATGCCGTCGAGACTCTCGCGCTTACCACCTGTAAATCCTTTTGCCATAAACTAAAACTCCAACCCGGCTTTGCGAGCCGACTCCGCGAGCGCGGCGACGCGTCCGGCATACCGGAAACCGCCACGGTCGAAAACCACCTTCGCCACACCTGCTTCTTTGGTGCGCGTCGCAATGAGCTTGCCGACTTCCTCGGCGCCTGCCTTATTGCCACCGACCTTGCCGCTCAGCGCCTTTTCCTGGCTGCTGGCAGAAGCGATCGTTACGCCCTTCTTGTCGTCGATCACCTGCACGCTGATGTGCTTTAGGCTGCGAAAGACCGCGAGCCGCGGCCGTTCTGCCGTGCCTTCGAGCCTGACGCGAATGCGCTTATGCCGCATTTTGCGGCTTGCTGTGTTTGTGCGAACTCCCATTTTTTGCGTTATGCGCTGGCGCGCTTCCCTTGGCGAAGCTTGATAACCTCGCCGGCGTATCGAACGCCTTTGCCCTTGTAAGGATCGGGCTTGCGAACTTTGCGTACATCGGCAGCGATCTGGCCGACCTTCTGCTTGTCGATCCCTGAAACTGTGATCTTCGCGATACGCGAGCGGTCCTCAGAACCCACCGCGAACGTGACGCCCTCCGGCGGAGTGATCCGAACCGGATGCGAATAGCCGACGCTCAAAACCAGGTCTCTGCCTTCGACCGCAGCCCGGTAGCCGACGCCGTGGACTTCCAGCGACTTCTCGAAGCCGTTGCTGACGCCGACGACCATGTTGTCGATCAGCGTGCGCGCCAAGCCGTGCTGGCTGCGGTGCTCGCGCTTCTCGGAAGCGCGTGAGATATTGATCGTGCCGTCTTCTTGTGAAATCTTCAGGTCACGGTAAATGGGCTGGGCAAGCTCGCCCTTCGGGCCTTTTACCTTGACGTAATTCGCGTCGTCCACCTCGACGGTGACGCCGCTCGGCACAGTAATGGGTTTCGTTCCGATTCTTGACATTGCTCTACCAGACCTCGCAGATCACTTCCCCGCCGAGGCGCTG
>JAICGT010000324.1 GCA_025922995.1 Fimbriimonadales bacterium | reverse complement strand
GGCACCAAAGACGTCGGCAGTGTAAGCGTCTCCGTTTCTTGACGGTCGATACGTACGCGCATGGCGTCGATTGCCGTTCCGTTCTGCGTCCCGGAGCCAAAGCCTACTTGCGCACCGTCGAACGCCTCGCTGAGGAGCTTGAATTCAGCTCCGACAGGCAAACTGCTGAAGTCCGCCCAGATCTCCACGCGCTCGCCGGGAGAAAGCATCAAAAACGGCTTTTGTACTGGAGCTTCAAGTAGCCCCCCGTCGCTGCCGATCGCGATCATCGGCAAACCATTCGACCATTTGAGTTTGAAAATGCGCGCATTAGAGCCGTTAAGGATTCTTAGCCTGTAAATTCGAGTAGCGGCGGAAAGCACGTAGTCCGGCAAACCATTGACGAGCACCCTGTCGCCCATTGTGCCGATAAACGGATTCACCCCATAAAGAAATTGGTTGTTAGGGTCGAATTTCTTGTCCTGAAGCAAAATTACTTTATCGAATTCGCCACGTGGCAGCGGCAGCGCTTGCTCCTGCGGGTCGCTGACGACGAACGCTCCTGCCATTCCGTAATAAACCTGGAATCCGGTGTATCCGTCCGGGTGCGGGTGGTACCAATAGGTGCCGGCGCGGTTGTTGATTACGAACGAATAGTTGTAATGCTCTTGCGGCTGAATCGCTTGCTGCGGCAGTCCGTCGTTGCGCTCGCTGACTTCGAGCCCATGCCAGTGGATGATCGACGGATCGTAAAGCTCGTTCGTGTATTGCGCCTCCAATAGCTCTCCCCGAACGGCGCGAATCGTCGGAGCGATGTGCGATCCCGGATAGGTCTCGAGATGGGACGACGTACCCGCCAAAAGTTCGACTTCCATACGTTGAACAAAAGTCTCGTCGCCCGGAAGAATGGGCCAGTACCCTCGGGTACCGCGAATCCCAAGACGGAACATAGGTGCGTCGCTGCGCTTCTGCTGAGCCCTTGCAAGCGTAGGCAGCATTCCGGCTCCGCCGGCTGCCAACGACGCAAAACCGATGCCCGCCGTCCTTAAAAAATCGCGACGGCTAAGGCCGTCAGTGTTGTTATCTCTTGCCATAAGGTCGAGTCCCCGCTAACAATTTTGCCACGAATACCGAGTCCATCGCAACTCGATACTCCTACAGGCCAAGGCGGATAAGGTCTTTTAGCATGACGAGGCCAACGACGCATTCGTTCTCCAAAACCGGCATTTCGCCGATTTTCTTCGGGCTGGTCTCGAACGCCTCCAGGCACTCGACGGCAAGCGCGTCGGCTTCGATCGTCGCGGGATTCGGCGTCATCAGGTCTTCCGCAACGTTGTCCAACGCGCCCTCCTTCGCCTCCACGAGCCTGCGGCGGACGTCGCCGTCCGCAACTAAGCCAAGCAGTTTTCCCTCTTCGTCCACAACGCACGCTGCTCCCGCTCCTGCCCTCGTGATCGCCGCAAGGATGTCCAAGAACGGCGTGTCGGCACGGACGAGCGGCAAATCGTCGCCCTGCCTCATCGCGTCGCGCACGCGCATCAGAAGCCGCCTTCCGAGCGATCCGCTCGGATGCACGAGCGCGTAATCGTCTTTCGAAAACTGCCTTGCTCGCATGACCGAAATCGCCAGCGCGTCGGTAAGGGCGAGCATGACCGTGGTGCTTGTCGTCGGCGCGAGGTTGTGGGGACAAGCTTCGGTATCGACGGCGATGTCGAGCGTGAGGTCGCTATGCCCTGCCGCAGTGCTATCCGGCTTGCCCGTGATAAGGATGGTCTTCACGCCGATCTGCCTCAGCGGCGCAAACAGGCGAAGAACCTCCTCGGTTTCGCCGCTGTTCGAGAGCAGCACGACGACGTCCTCCGGCCGCAGCATCCCCAGGTCGCCATGGACCGCGTCCGCCGGGTGGAGGAAAAAGCTCGGAGTGCCGGTGCTGGAGAGCGTGCTGCTGAACTTCTTGGCGATGTCGCCAGCCTTGCCGATTCCGCAAGCAACGACCCTGCCTTCGCATCCGAGAATCAGTTCAGCCGCATTCTCGTAGTCCGTTCCCAGCCGGCGCGAAAGTCGCTGCACGGCCTCGGCCTCCTGCAACAGCGTCTCGCGCATCGAGTCGAGCATTACGCCGTAGTCTGCAAGGTAACGCCCAAAGCCGAAAGCTCTTGGCCGATGTGCCGAAGCTTCTTCATCGCCCGCAGCTCGATCTGCCGAACACGCTCGCGGGTCACATTCAGCGCCGTGCCGACCTCTTCGAGGGTCCGCGGCAAGCCGTCATCGAGTCCAAAACGGAGGCGAACGACCTCGCGCTCACGAAGC
>JAICGT010000323.1 GCA_025922995.1 Fimbriimonadales bacterium | reverse complement strand
TGCATCGCCGCTTCACCGATGGTCATTGTGCCGGGCTGCAGACGCCAATTCAATTGCTCCTGGCTAAGCCCGCTGACGGCGTCTTCGAATCGTTTGCGCGAAATCTCATATGCCGCAAGAAAGTCGCTCATGTCTTTGAAGGTACCGCATTGGTGCTTGCCACGGGATTGTGACAGTAAACGGTGTGCTCACCGACTATACTCGCGTCGGGAAACACCGTGTCGCAGATTTCCAGACGATTAGTACACCGCGTCTTGAACGGGCAACCCTTCGGCTTGTGCCGCGGATCTGGAATCTCTCCCGGCAGCACCGCCGGGAGCTTCCCTAGCGTTTCAAGCGTCGGCGCGGACGCGATCAGTGCACGAGTATAAGGATGCTTGGGATTTTCGAAAACGTCCGCCGTCGGTCCGACCTCGACGAATTTCCCCAAATACATTACGGCAACGCGATCGGCGATAAACCGAACCGTAGTCAAGTCATGCGAAATGTAAAAATAAGCGCAATCAAGCTCCTTTTGCAGGGTTTTAAGCAGGTTCAAAATCTGCGCGCGAATCGACAAATCCAACGCCGCCGTCGGCTCATCGCATAGTACGAGCGGTGGATTCAACGCCAATGCTCTCGCGACGGCAACGCGCTGGCGCTGTCCACCGCTGAGCTGATGCGGAAACCGCGATTTCATGCTCGGATCCAACCCGACTTCGCGGATCACTTCATCGACTCGATCTTCTGAAAACCGCTTGTTGATGACAAGCGGCTCGGCAATCGACCTTCCGATCCGCCAACGAGGATCGAGGCTCGCGTAAGGGTCCTGCCAAACAATGCCGACACGCTCTGCCAAGCCCGCAAGGTTCGCCGTGACGGGCTTGCCCTGAACGAGGATTTCTCCATCCGCGATCGGTTCCAGGCCGAGAATCGCTTTCGCAAGCGTTGTCTTCCCACAACCGGATTCGCCGACCACCGCCAAGGTCTCTCCTTTCTGCAGCGACACCGAAACCCCGTCGACCGCCCGGATTGTTCCGCCCGGCACATCAAACACGACGCGCACGTCGCGAATCTCCAGAACGGGGCTCAACGCCCGCCTCCCTCTACCAGCCAGCACGCGCTGCGATGCGCTTGGTCGACTCGTAACAGACCCGGCTCAACGGCGCAGCGGTCGAACGCGCTCGGACACCGTTCTCGAAACGAACACGCTCCCGCGAGCGTCGCGAAATTCGGCGGCTGCCCGGGAATGGAGTACAGCCTCTCTTCTTTGCCGGGCAGGCTGGCAAGCAGCCCCCTTGTGTACGGATGCGAAGGGTTTCGCAGCACCTGCTCGGTCTCGCCCTCCTCGATCACCTTGCCGGCGTAAAAAACGGCGATCCGATCGGCAACGGAGCCGATCACACCTATGTCGTGTGAAATCAAGATAACTGCGGTTCCATGCTTCTGCTTGAGTTCGTCTAGGAGCGCCAGAATTTGTGCCTGCAGCGTCACGTCAAGCGCGGTCGTCGGTTCGTCGGCGATCAGCAACTTTGGATGGCAGGCAAACGCCATCGCGATCATGACGCGCTGCCGCTGCCCGCCGGACAGCTGAAAAGGAAACTTCCGCGCCGTGCTCTCCGGCGCGGGTACGCGAACGTCGACGAGTTGCTGAATCGCAATCCGGCGAGCCTCTATTCGGCCAACGTCTCGGTGCAGCAAGACAGCTTCCACGATCTGATCAGCCACACGCATCGAAGGATTCAAGGACGTGAACGGGTCTTGAAAAACCATGGCGATGTCCCCGCCACGGAGCTTGCGCATGCGAGATTCTTTGGCACGAGCAATATCCTCGCCGGCAAACACGACTGAACCCCCGGTTATTCGCCCACCTGCAGGCAGCAGACCCATGACTGCCAGGCCCGTCATACTCTTGCCACAGCCGGATTCTCCGACGACGCCAAGCGTCTTGCCCGGTTCGACGTCGAAGTCGACCCCTCTCAGGATTTCGGTGGAATCAAAGGCAACTCGCAGCCCCCTCACTTCGAGCGTCGGCACGCGCGGCAGTTTACCGCCCGCTAGGAGCATAATCTGCTATGCGACTTCGCACAACCCTTGCAATCGCCCTCTTCGTTCCGGCGTTAGTCTTCGCCCAAAGCCCGTTCGAACCGCCGGCGGCAAAACTCCAATATGCGCCCGACCGGCAGTTCGACTTGCTCCATGTTCGCGTCCAACTTACCGTCGATTACGCGGCGCGAAGTTTCACGGGCCACGTCGAAGACACGATTGCGCCGTTCAAAGACAACCTCGAAACGATCGACCTGCATTGCGG
>JAICGT010000322.1 GCA_025922995.1 Fimbriimonadales bacterium | reverse complement strand
TACCGAGCAGAGCAGGAGGAGTTGGAGCGCAGCGGCGACCGCGGCGCCGTTAGAGCGATGTGGCAGCGACAGATGGCAGACTGGCTAACTCAAATGGGTGGCGATGCGAGCGACGCTCCCGAGGTCCTGAAGCGATTCGAACAATTGGCGTTCGGGCCGAGAAGCCATGTCTTTATGCTTTTCGATGACGTGCGCCCGGCGATTGCGTCGATCAAGGCGATGAACATTCCGATTGGAATTATCAGCAATTGGGACCACACGTTATTCGGTGTGCTTGAGTCATTGAAGGTCGACCATGAATTCCAGTTCATCATTGCGTCGCTCGTCTTCGGTGTCGAAAAACCCGACAAGCTCATTTTTATGAAGGCGTGCCAACAGGCGAACGCAGATCCGAAAAACACGCTTCACGTTGGCGATTCAGTGATAGACGATTTCGATGGGGCTCGAAATGCCGGAATGCATGCGCTGCTCCTCGACCGCTCGAGGGGCCATTCCTACGGCGAAGGCCGCATTTCCAGCCTCACTCAGGTCTCGGAGGTTATTCGATGCTTGAATTAGCCGACTTCGATTACGTGCTGCCTTCGGATGCAATAGCCCAAGACCCTGCGGAACCGCGCGATTCGGCGAGAATGATGGTGGTGGACGGCGAGGTCTTGACTCACCACACTTTCTGTGATTTGCCTGAATTGCTCAATGCCGGAGACTTGCTCGTGCTCAATAACACCAAAGTGACGGCTCTACGGTTGTTCGGGAATCGCGACACGGGAGGCTCGGTGGAAGCGTTGTTGCTGCGGCCAAACGGAGACGAAACCTTTGAAGCCTTGCTAAAGCCGGCAAAAAGATTGCGGGTCGGGTCGGAGATAATGTTTGACGAAGGTCTTAGGGCAACCGTGGTTGCGGAGGCCGAGGGCGGGATCAGATCCATTCGATTTGCGCCGACCGAGAATCTGTCGCAACGGCTGGATGAAATCGGCAAGACGCCATTGCCGCCATACATCACGAACACGAGCGCGCCGGCATCCCGCTACCAGACTATCTATGCTTCGACGCCGGGCAGTTCGGCTGCGCCGACCGCTGGGCTGCATTTTACGGATGACGTTGTAGAGCGGCTCAAGAATAAAGGAGTTGGAATTGCTTACGTCACGCTCGATGTCGGGATCGACACTTTTCGCCCGATTCAGGACGACAACCACAAGATGAGGGGAGAAAGGTACTTGATTCCGGCAGAAACTGCCGCCAAAGTCAGCAACGCACAGCGACGTGTTATCGGCGTCGGCACTACGTCTGTTCGCGCCTTAGAAACCGCGTCGATCGGGCCACGAATGCTGCGTGTGGGCGAGGGTTGCAGTTCACTGTTTATCAAACCCGGCTACGAATTTCTAACAGCGAATGCGATGATTACGAATTTTCACATGCCAAGAACGACGATGCTCTGCATGGTTGCCGCTATGTGCGGCAAAGAACGCCTAATGAATGCCTATCGCAAAGCCTTGGACGCTAAATACAGATTTTTAAGTTTCGGAGACAGCATGCTGGTTTTTGGCCGGCAAAAGGAGAGCTAACTATGCCTAAGAAAGAAAGCTACGATCCCATTCAATACATTGAGCAAGCGTTCCTGGACGCGCGACGAGCCGACACCAAGGAGGTGGACACTGACGACCTCGATGCCGAAGTGGAAACGATTAAGCCGTTTTCCAGAGACTTTGTGAGCGGGGCGCCGACCGTAACCATCAAGCCGGCTCAGATGAAGCGTGAGAAGGCCGTCGAAAAGCCGAAGAGCCTGAAGCTCAAGACGACCCAAATGAATGCTCCGCGCCCGAGGCGGAGGGAGAAAGTGGCACCGAGTTCCATCGTCGACGACCGCATGGAACACGTTTGGATGCTCTTGCCTAAGAACCTAAAGTTCCTGGCGGGCGTTTATGACGACGACGTCACGCAAAAATACTACACGCGCGAGTTCGGAGAATCACGCGAAGACTTGATTCGTCGCCTAGTCGACCCGGAATTGAGTCTCGAGGAAACCGCACGGCTCCTGGGAGTCTGCCCCGCGACGGTGCGGCGATACACGAATCGTGGCTGGCTGAGGCACCATCGCACAAGAGGAAACCAGCGTAGGTTTCGACTTTCTGGGCTCGTCGACTTTGTAGAAAGATACGGGAGAAACCCGGAGTAAACGCTGCGGATCGCAATTTTCTCGGATAGTTACACGCCGGTTGTAAACGGGGTGTCCGTCAGCATCGAAGCTTCTGTCGAGGAGCTTCGATCTAAAGGACACTCCGTGCACGTTTTTACCTCTCGAAAC
>JAICGT010000321.1 GCA_025922995.1 Fimbriimonadales bacterium | reverse complement strand
GCGAATAGTTCCAGCTTTCGTGTGGCAGCGCCAAGCGGTCGTTCATATAGAACAATTCCGTTCGCGTCGCAGCGTCCATTGCGCGTGCGGCTTCGTGCCACATTCCCATCTTGCTGTAGGCGTGCCCCGGCATATGCAGCGCGTGGCCGATCCTTGGCGCGATGTCGCCGTAAGCTTTACAACTCGCGAGCGCGTTCTCGGGCTCGACGAAGTCCCAGAGGTGTATCGCCGCGTGGTGGGCTGCCGGATGCTCGGGGCTCTTAGCGAGGACCTGATCGATGAGAGACTGTGCCTCCTTTCTTTCGACTCCGCCGCCCACAGAAAAGAAGGCGAGCAGCGCCTTGGCTTCGACATCGCTCGGGTATTTCGTCACGATCTTGCGAAGCTCGGTCCTCAAGGTCTCGGCAGCCCTTCGGCTGCCCGGCGCGAACGCGCGATCCCAAGCTTCGATATACATCCGCTCGCGTTCGCTGACGCTGCCTTTGCGCTTGACCGCCTCTGCGAGAAACAGCCGATAACGGTTCTTGGGGTCGCTCGATCCTGCGCCCGAGAACCAGTTGTATCCACACTGTGCGAGGCCGAGATAAGCCATCGCGCATTCGGGGTCGAGTTTTAGGCACCATCGAAACGCGCGCTCTGCCTCCTCCCACCAGAAGCTGTGCAGCAGGGCGTTTCCCTGGTTAAACCACTCCTGCACCTCGGGGTTTTTAGAGGTGATCGGGAACGGGGCGTTGCCGATGCCTTCGAGCTTCTTCGGCCTTGTGCGCATCCCCGAATCGAAGGCGGAACCCATCTTGGAGTGACCAAAGTCATCTTCGCCGCCCTGCGCGACTGGGCTGAGCAAAAGGACGCTTGCAAGGATTGCGGTTGTCATGAGCTTTACAGTAACTACTGCAAAACGCTTTAAATGGAGCCCGAACCTTGTGCGAACGTATTGCGGTAGGATGCGGTAATCAGATACGGAGGTATTCAATCTATGACAATCGACAAAAGGAGGCACCTGAGATGCGTGCCAAACACCTGATCCTCGCCTTGCTGGCGGCGTGCCCGCTAGCTTCGTTCTCCCAGACGGACGCGTCTCGCGTCCTCAACACGCGCTTCACATACAAGGCCACAGTGCCTGCTGTGCCGACCGGCACTAAGAGCCTTCGCGTATGGCTCCCGATTCCTTCAGACAGCGAACTCCAGAGCGTTTCTAACCTCAAAGTTAGTTATCCCGGAGCGTACACCATCACCCGCGACCGCGTCGAAGGAAATCGCATGATTTTCGTCGACGTCGGGAGTGCGAAGACGCCCGTCGAAGTAACGGTCTCATTCGATGTCGCACGTAGAATTGCGGGAATAGCAAACGTTCGCAAAGAGATGGGACCCGATGCCGACCGATACCTGCAGCCCGATCGGCTCGTGCCAATCGACGGCCGATTCGCCGAACTGGGCGAAGAGGTCGCGGGACCCGGCCGCAACGGCTTCGACAAAATGAAGCGGATTTTCGAGCATGTAGTGGCAACGATGCAGTACGACTACAAGAAGGAGTCGCCCCACCTCGGTGACGGCGACGTTGCCTTTGTTTGCGATTACAAGAAAGGGAACTGCTCCGACTTGCATAGCTATGTGATTGCGCTTGCTCGCAGTCAGGGAGTGCCAACTTACTTGGAATACGGCTTCCCTGTCACCGGCATACCAACCGACTCTCCGCTTAATGCGAGCGGCTCGATCGGTGGATACCACTGCTGGACGTGGTTTTACGACCAGTCGCGTGGATGGCTGCCCCTGGACGCCTCGGATGGGCGCAGGTGGCTGGACTCCGACCGAGCCGATATCAAGAACAAGCTTGTCGGCGAACTGGTGTTGGAGCGGTCGGCAGTCGCGTTCTCGAAGGGTCGAGACATCGTGCTCGAGCCGGCGCAAAATGGCCCGCCGCTCAACTACTTCATCTATCCATACGCGGAGGCTGACGGCAAATCGGTCGAAGCCAAATGGAGCCTTTCATACATGCTCCTGGGCGGGAACGACATCCAGTCGCAACTCGACGCTTTGCGCGATCTGGTGACGAAGCAACAAGCGGAAATCGAAGCCTTGAAAGCTGAAAAGGCAAAGGCTCCAGAAGTGGTTGCGCAAGGCTCGGTGAAGACGCAGAGTGGCGACGCGCTGACTCTTTACGGCTTTTTCCGAGGCGATGCGATCTTCGATTCCCAGAAGCCCAACAACGCCCAATCGCCGCAATGGATTCCATCCGGCTCGGGCACCGATAACTTCACCCTGCACCCGAGGTTGACGAGGCTGGGCCTGGACGTGAATGGAG
>JAICGT010000320.1 GCA_025922995.1 Fimbriimonadales bacterium | reverse complement strand
GTGATCGTCGACGAAGAGCAGCGTTTCGGAGTCAAACACAAAGAGATCCTAAAGAAGATGCGGGAGTCGGCAGACTTCCTAACCTTGACGGCCACTCCGATCCCGCGCACGTTAAACATGTCGCTCATGGGTCTCAGGCCGATGTCGTTGATCACCGATCCGCCGCCAGGTCGTTTGCCCGTCCGAACCTATCTGCGACCGTATGGAGTCGACGCCGTACGAGAGGCAGTCCTGAGAGAACTTGCGCGAAACGGCCAGGTCTACTACGTTTACAACCGGATCGACGGTATTCAACATGTCGCAGAAAAGCTCCGGCAGATCGCGCCAAAGGCCCGCATCGCTGTCGGCCACGGCCAGATGACCGCGGACGAACTGGAGCCGATGATGAACGCGTTTTTCCACGGCGAGGTCGACATCCTGCTTTGCACAACGATCATCGAAAACGGCTTGGACAACCCGAATGCGAATACGTTGATCGTAGAGGACGCCGACAAGCTCGGATTGGCTCAGCTCTATCAACTCCGTGGTCGAGTGGGGCGCAGCGACCGGCAGGCGTACGCCTACCTTCTCTACAGACCCGGCAAGAAGCTGACCGAAAATGCGCTGGCACGCCTCAAATCGTTGCAAGAGTTCAGCGATCTCGGCAGCGGATATTCTCTTGCATTTCGTGATCTACAAATCCGGGGCGCGGGCGAACTTCTTGGAGCCCAGCAGCACGGTACCATGCAGAGCGTAGGTTTCGAGTTGTACTCGCGGCTCATCCGCGAGGCGGTGGAGCAACTCAAGGTCGCATACGACGAGGGTGGCGCAGTTGCCGCACGGCTCGCGGCGGTCGACGTCGGGTCCGTGCCGGAGTTCGACACTCTGCCGCCGATCGACCTGCCCGCATCCGCGTTCATTCCGCACCGCTATATCGAAGACGAGAGCCAGCGGCTCTACTACTACAAACACCTGATGGAGGCAAGGTCCGAGGACGCGATTGCTGAAGTGGAAGCAGAGTTGCGAGACCGTTACGGACCGATTCCTGAGGAGGTCGAGACCGCCGCCCAGCTGATACGCCTTAGGTTGAAGTGCCGAGAAATGGGAATTACGAAGGTCGACGGCAGGTTCGGCAAGATGACGATCTCGTTCGCAAAGGGCAGGGAGCTGCCGCTTCGCGTCGTTCATGCAATCGAGAAGTCGCACAAGGGCCTTCGGCAGCGGCCCGACCGCATCGAGGCTCGCTATGGAAACGACCCGCTGGCAAGCCTCACGTCTCTGCTCGCGGCGGCCGAATCCCTGATCGCGGAGCATCGGGAGCGTATTCGCTCCGGCTGACAAGGATAGGACTTTTTCTAACCAGGGGTTGACAACAGCGAAACTATGCGTTATCATGTGAATGGAAGTTCGTGCTTCCATTCGTAAACTCAACGTTGGGCTGTGTATTAGGCCACGTTCTACAAAGAAAGATAGGAGAGAGATGAAATGAAACTTCGAGCACTGCTACCGGCAGTCTTAGTCGCTGGCTTAGGCACTTTGTCTTCGGCACAAAACTTTAGCCACACGTGGGATGGTACCGAACCGACTCGGCTCGGACGGCTCTTCAGAGACGGCATCCCAAGCAACCACACCGCTCCCAAGCCCTTCCCGGGCGTCTTCAACCCGGGCACCTCGTATTACTATTATCAGGTGAACATGGGCGGATTTGGGCCGGGTGACATCCCGATCTACATCACCCCGATTGCACAGACTGCTGTATCGCACATCGCCGCCTACCATACAATGGCCCCCGGCGCTGGCGACATGTCCGTCAACTACCTGGGCGACCAAGGATCGAGCTCCGTAACGAGCCCATTCTCGGTGTTGCTTCCCGGTGGCACAGACCTCTGGATCTTCGTGACCACGACGATCGCCGTCCCCGGCGGCGTTGGCGAATTCTTCGAAGGTAACGTCAGCACCGTTCCCGAGCCCGGCACGTTCATTGCCATCGGCATTGGCCTCGCCGGCCTTGCTCTCGCTCGACGCCGAAAGTAATTTCGGCTAAAGGCAATAACAATCGATGGAGAGCCTCCGCTTCGGCGGAGGCTCTTTTTTTATTGCTTGGAATGGTGCTCTTGCCGACGACCGATCTATCGGAAGAAGTAGGACAGGTCAACCGTTCCACAAACTTGGTAGTTCACTCACGTCTGGCTGCAGCGCACTTCAAGCCCCTTAGTCGTCCACTTTCACGCTCCCAAAAGGACTGGGCGCGCTTCCAAAAGCACTGGATGAGCTTCCAAAAGCTCTAGACGAGCACCAAATAGCTCTGTTCGCGCTTCCAATAGC
>JAICGT010000319.1 GCA_025922995.1 Fimbriimonadales bacterium | reverse complement strand
GAACTCTTGGGCGTCTTCCTGCGTGACGATTCCGAGGAGTCGCCCGTCGTCGGCTACAACCGGCAGGGAGAGCAGGTCGGTGCGGCGAAACATTTTCATCAAGTCTTCGCCGCTGGTCTGTGGAGATGCAAAAGTCGCGTCTTCTAAAACCAGGCTAGAAATCGGAGTGTTCGGCTGGGCGAAAAGCAGCGCACGGAGGCTGAGCACTCCCTTGAAGCGGCCCCGGTTGTCGGTTGTTAGGATGTAGCTGAACGGGTAGAAGTCGTCCTCGTCCTCGGCCATTTGCTGCAGGGTTCGCCGAGCCTCTGTCGCGGAGATGTCGATCGGCACAGCCAGGAATTCCTTCTGCATGAGGCCGCCCGCGGTGTCTTCGGCGTAGGTGAGCATTTCCCTTGCGAGGGACGCCTGGTCTTGGTCGAGGTGCCGGATGATCGCGTCCTGCTGCTCCTCCGAAAGCTCCTGCAGAATGTCCGCTTCCTCGTCCGAGATAAGCTCGGTGACGATTTGCGCTGCTTGGCTGGGCTGTATTCCTTCGAGGATGTCGCCGGCAAAGTCGTCCGGCATGTCCTCGAGGATGTCGGCAGCCTGGTCGGGCGGCAGGAGTACGAGAACATCGCCGGCCTGCTCCGGGTCGAGTGGCTGCAATGCGTCGGCGGCGTCTTGGGAGTGAGCGTCCTTTAGAAGATCGGCAGCGTCTTGGTACCGCTGATCCTCGACTAGCCCCTCGATCTGTTCGAGCGGGTTAACTTCGTGATCTTCGGGCATGGGCTTCTCCGGCGGAGAAGGTTACCCGTGCTACTTGCGTAATGCAGCCGGTGGGTCTTCTGCCTTGACTATTGCCTTAGCTTTCTTTCGCTCAGTAAACGTCTGAAACAGACCGCTGGCAATCTTGGCTCCGATGAGTAGCGGCGCAAACTTAGCGAGGCCATCTTCGACTTTGGCGCCGATTCTCGTAATCGAATTAATGAGCGCCGTTGCCCCGGCAGCGATGTTGTCGACCGTGCCTTTAGCGGACCCCGTGATTCCCTCGACTTTGGTGGCGATGCTTTCCACGCGTTCGGAAATCCGTTCGATCTTGTCGCCTATCGCGTCGATCTTCGGCTGCATCTCTTGCATCTTCTTGATGAGAGTCCATACCAGGACCACCAATGCAACAAAAGTAATGATGCCCGCGATCGCAAACGCCGCTGTTAGGACTAGCCACCAAGTCGGTATTGTTTCCATCTCTCTTTAGTACGCCACGCCTTGCGCGCACGTTTGAACCGAAGCGTACCGCAAAACAGGCATCTACCGGTAGTTCACAAAATCTACCGGCACGGGGAGGTCTAAGCCCTTGACTAGGGCGATGACTTTTTGCAGGTCGTCCTTGTCCTTGCCGCTGACGCGCAGCTCGTCGCCTTGAATCTGAGACGACACCTTCAACTTGGAATCGCGAATGGCTTTCGATATGGTCTTGCCGAGTTCCTGCGAGATTCCTTTCTTGAATGACAGGGTCTGGTGGACGGTCATTTTGGACCCGGGCGTGACATTGCCGTAATCCACGTGCCGCAGGTCGATGCTTCGTTTGATCAGCTTGCTTTCCACGATATCGCGTAACTGTCCGAGCTTAAACTCGTCATCGGAGGAAAGCTGGATGTCTTCCGCTCCCAACGTTATCTCAGACGCGCTGCCCTTGAAGTCATAGCGATTTGTGAGTTCGCGCTTAGCTTGGTCGACTGCGTTCTTGACCTCTTGCCAGTCGACGCGCGAGACGATATCGAAGCTTGATTCCTTTGCCACAGCCTGTAAGTGTAACACGCAGCGGGCCGGTAAACTGCGCCATGGCCGACGTCGCCGTGCTTTCGTACGAAGCCATCTACGTAATTGCAGCCACGCTGCTAATAATTGCGGTGGTGGCGAGCAAGGCGTCAGCGCGCCTGGGGATTCCCGCGCTGGCGCTTTTTATCGGCATCGGCATGGCGCTCGGCGTAGACGGTCCGGGTGGGATTCCGTTCGACGACTACCACTTTGTTAGAGTGGTAGGCTCACTTGCGCTTGCGTTTATTCTTTTCGCCGGCGGCTTGGAGACGGAGTGGAAGACGGTTCGACCGGTTTTCCGTCGCGGCATATTGTTGTCGACCGTCGGTGTGGTGTTAACCGCGGGTTCCATTGGCCTATTCGCGCACTTTGCACTGGGTTTCACCCTGCTGCCGTCGCTGCTCTTGGGATCGATCGTTTCGTCGACCGATGCGGCAGCCGTTTTCGGTGTGCTCCGAGCCCGCAGCATTCGCCTTCGCAGAAGGTTGGCGCCGTTGCTGGAATTCGAGTCAGGGACAAACGATCCTACGGCGGTGTTCCTT
>JAICGT010000318.1 GCA_025922995.1 Fimbriimonadales bacterium | reverse complement strand
TCGTAATAGACGCTGGGTGTCGGACTTCCGCTTGCGTGCCCCAGGATGTCTCCGTTCTGCGCTATGTCATGTACCCACCAGTCGATCGTGCCGTTCAGCTTCGGGAGCATTGTCAACTTGCCTCCGTGGGCTATACACGCCCTGCCGAGGTAGTTGCCTGCGATCACTCCCGCGTCGTTGATGTCCACCGCTGCGAAGGGTGTGCCGTAGATCTTCGTGAGATCCACGACCTCGTACTGCGGCTGAGCGGATGCTGCGGTAACCATCCCGGCGATGACGATGCCAATAACGAATCGCATAACTACACTGTAACGCACCGCGCAGAAAATGGCACCGATTTTCGGAAGTTTCTCGAAAATCGGAGGTGATGACAACGTTACCGCCATCATCAGCGACCGGCCACAACAGAACGCTACGTCGTCGAGCTCTGTCGGCGCCCAAACGTCCCATATCCCGACAAATCCCCCGCCGTCGGGGCGCCCAAGTATGCGGTTGAACGGGCCCGCCAGCGACATGGCTTTCTGCCCAGAAACAGCGGCACAATAATGGGAGGCTCGGATAGGCAGCGCGTTTGGCCGCCACCAGGCCGCGGTGTTTGCAAGGGTCAAGTCCAGCCAGTCGGGCAAAAACACGCTCGCAGGTACACTCACGCCGCACATGCTCTGGAAGAAGCGCGATGCGCGAGAGGACTTCGAGAGGAGGTTCGAGGCCGTCTTTCCGGCGATCTACAGCACCGCGCTGAGGCTCACCCGAAACCAGGACGACGCCCAAGACCTGACTCAGGAAGCAGCCGTGCGCGCCTTCTCTGCGTACGAGAGGTTCGACGGCGCCAATTTCCGCGCCTGGGTCATCCGAATCCTCACCAACACGTTCATCAACCGATACCGCAAATCGAAGCGCGAGCCGGACACCGTCGCCATGGACGAGCAGCCCGCCATGGAGAATTTAGTGGCGGATGACGCGACTCCGGGAACCGAATTGATGGATTCGCTTGTTAGCGAACAAGTAGAGCAAGCTCTGATGGAGTTGCCCGAAGAGTACCGAGTTACGGTACTTTTATGCGATGTCGAAGGCATGAGCTACGACGAGATCGCTCAGGCGCTCGAGGTGCCGATCGGAACCGTGCGTTCCAGGTTGGCCCGAGGCAGAGCCGCGCTCAGGAAGAAATTGAGAGAATATGCCGTTGAAGAAGGCTATCTGAAAGGAACCGCACATGAATAATTGGGAAAATCTATCCGCCATGGCCGACGATCAGCTCAGCGCTGAGGAGGCCGCGACGCTCAAGCGAGCGATGCAAGCCGACCCTGCACTCCAAAGCCAGTACGATTCCATTCTCTCTCTCAAACGAACTCTCAGAAACAATCTTCCTCAGCACGATTCTCCCGAAACTCTTTCCCTCTGCCGCGATCGCTTCGCCGAGCTCGATCGAACTACCCGCACCGAGAACATTGTCCACCGTTTTCGCTACGCCTTTACCGCAGTACTCGCCATCGCCATTATCAGCGCGGCAACCCTCAATCGCATCGGCGGCGACGACGTTATGGGCCGCAACGCAGTATCGGAATCGCTGTCCGCTTCGGTAACAGGCGGCAGAGGCGCCGTCCTCGACCAGAGCCAAGCGCAGGAATGGCTTCGGGAGCAAGTAACCCGGTCGCCCTTCGGCCCCCGCGAGTTAACGATCCTGCGCACCGATCAACTCATGATCGACGGCAAGCCGGTCAACCGATGCATTTATACCGATGGCGAATCGGACTTTATTCTTGTGTTCGTGCAAGGCGTGGTTGAATGCGGCGGCGAACCGGTGCCGGGATATCCCGGATTGAAGCGCACTCGCATCGATGGCTTAAATGCGTTGACGTGGCGCGAAGACAACAAGAGCTTCGTGTTCGCCGGAGACATGCCGGTTTCGACGCTGCTCGGTTATTTCAAGAAATAACCGTCACCGAAGGCTGCCCTTCCACGACGACACCAATTTCGGGGTAACCGGCTATCGGCTCGCTCGAAAAAATTGCCAGCCCTCCGCTGGTTTGCGGATCGAGGACCAGATGCTGCAGCAAGGAATCGACTTCCTCGAAAACCAAGGCGTCCGCCAAAAACTCGCGAGTTTTTCCCGCTCCGGCGGTTGTGTGCCCTTTTTGTATCAACTCGATTATTCCGGATAGTCGGGGCAACGTGGAAGCATCGAGTCGGATGGATACGCCCGAAGCGCGCGCAACATTAAAGCAGTGACCCGCAAGGCCGAAGCCCGTCACGTCGGTCGCGCACCTGCTTCCGGCAGCAAGCGCTTTTTCGCAAGCATCCTTGTTTAGCGTCGACATGTGGGTTATGGCTTCTTGCAGAAC
>JAICGT010000317.1 GCA_025922995.1 Fimbriimonadales bacterium | reverse complement strand
TTCCGAATCGGTACATCATGGGCGGGACGCGATCGTCTGTGTTGCCCATGTACATGAGCACTGCCTTGCCCATCTGGTTTGCATTCGATAGACATTGGGTTCGCTTAGCGGCTTCCTTGGCCTGTGCGAACACCGGGAAAAGGATCGCGGCGAGGATCGCGATGATTGCGATCACCACCAAGAGTTCAATTAGCGTAAATGCACGCCTGCTCATTGCATCACCTCGAGGTTATAGATTTACTATTGCTTGGGCAAAAACCTGCCCAGTTCATTGTACGTTCGACGACAGAGTTCGGATTCCTGCAACTTTTGATGAGGATTTCCGATTCTAACCGCCGGTAGTTGGTTGTGGCCCTCCGGGAGGAAGGTCCGGAGCCTTGAAGTCCTTAGGCATTGTTGGGAGTCCAGGTACCGTCTCCTCCTCCGATCCCCCTGCCATGTTTCTCGCGTACATGACGACGAGAATGACAATCAGGATCCCGAGAACGATTAGCAAAGGTTTGGACACTGCCTGCGTCTGTCTGCTAGCCATAAACGCAATGATACTGACTTTTTCCAAAAAAAGCTGACTTCGCTTGCTTGAACGTCCGCCGTCAGGGGAACTATCGGCGTCCCCCCGAGTCGCTCAGCGCCTTCGGGTCAATGACCTTCTGGAGTGCGCGACCCACGGTCGCGCTTTACTCAGGCAGCAAGCCGCAGCATGCCACCAGCAACGTAGCGGCAAGGAACGTGCAAGAATCCAGTGCTGGCGTGCGACCCACGTCGCGTTTTACTCAGGCAGCAAGCCGCAGCCTGCTACCAGCCCACCGTGGCGACAAGGAACGTGTAAGAATCCTATGCAGTCCCGTCCGCCTCGGGCCCTGTGCCGCAAGCGGTCCCCCTCTCCCCCGCGCGATCGGAAAGCTGCCGATCTGCCACAAATCTAAGGTGACGCCGACTTTTAAGGTTTACCTTTGACCTTCCAGTGTCCTTATATAGCGGATACCTGTTTCCGCACGAATGGTCAGATATCTCTCATCGAGTCCTCCACCGTCTCGTGACATTCATTTGTTAAGGTCGAAAAAAATGAGCAAGTAATAGATCGAAAAATGTGAATGAATGATGAATAACTCGTCGCGGATGCCACGGCCAGGTTCCGTGACTCGGTGGCGCAAGTTGGGTCGACAATGGATCATGTCCCTGCGGCGCATCGGATTTGCGCCCAGCGAGGCGTCCCGTTGGCCTCGGTACACTCGTTGTATCGATGCCCAAGCCTCTCGTAGCCATAGACGCCTCCCTCGCCTACGGCACGAACACAGGCGACTCGACGTACTGGACCGGGCTCCTAACTGGCTTGGCGGAGGTCGAACTGCCTTTCGACGTTCTCCTGCTTTCGGACCAGCCGAAGCCAATGGGCACAGATTTCAGTTGGCAGCAAGTCAAAGGAGGCGCACGATGGCGCTCACTCGTTGGTATGCCGATGGCGGCACGCCGCGCTGGGGCGGCGGCCTACCACACCCAGTACACGCTCAGCCCGCTCGCCCGCGGCGGGATCACTACGATCCACGACGTGAGCTTCTTCGTCGGCCCCGAATGGTTCAAGCCAAAGGACCGAATCCTCATGCAGCGAACCGTTCCTGCCTCGGCCCGCAGGGCGAAGAAGGTCATCACGGTCAGTCAGGCGAGCAAGCGTGACGTTGTTCGGTTCACCGGTGTCGACCCGGACAAGGTCGTGGTCACCTATAACGCCGCGCCATCCTGGTTCGAGCCTGTGTCGCAGCCTGGCGCCGCGCCCGTCGAGGGGCCGTATCTGTTAACGATTGGGGCACGCTGGCCCCGAAAGAACCTCGGGCTCGCGATTCGAGCCGTGGGGCTGTTGCCGGATTCGATTCCGCACAAGTTGCTGGTTGTTGGCAAAGAAGGCTGGGGCGAGGAGGGTGCCGGCCCCCGGATCGTTTCCACAGGCTACTTGCCTAACGAAAGCCTGCCGGCGCTCTATGCCGGCGCGGACCTGTTCTTGTTCCCGAGCTTTTACGAGGGGTTCGGGATCCCGATGGTGGAGGCTTTTGCAAGCGGAACGCCGGTGCTGTCTTCGGCCGGAGGCAGCCTGCCCGAGGTTTCCGGTGGAGCGGCCGAGATACTTGATAGTTTCGAGCCGGAAGACTGGGCTGCGGCCATCGTGTCGCTCCTAAACGATTCGAGTAAGATGGCGAAAATGCGGGAGCGAGGCTTAGCACGCTGTAAAGACTTCAATTGGACCGACACGGCTCGGCGCACTGCCGCAGTGTATTCCGAGGTCATCGGATGATCGACGAGCAATTGTTGGAGTTACTCGCCTGCCCGCGTTGTCCGACCCGGCCGCCGGTGCGCTTGG
>JAICGT010000316.1 GCA_025922995.1 Fimbriimonadales bacterium | reverse complement strand
GGCGAATCGGCGCCAACGAGCTGAACGGCATGGCGAGCAGGCTCCGCGAAGCGATGGAAAACGTGCCGGATCACAGGTTGGTGGTCTCGCAAGAAAGAGCTGTCGTGATATCAGGAGCAGTGTGGGTGCAGAAGCGTTATGAAAAACGCGAATTCTCGACCATCTCCGAAACGCTCGGCGTATCTGTAGAGCCTGCCGTCAAGGAACTGCGCAAACTTGCCGGCAAACCGGCAGCCGAGCAGCAAGCTTACTTCAACGGTTTCATTGCGGAGATGCGGGATGAAATGACTGCTTACCAGAAGCGGCTCGCAACCGCACCGTCTGAATGGGAGGACGAGCCGGAGAAAGGCACTAGGGCATGGCAACGATTCGTGCGAGCTTTCGGCACGACATGGAGGGTGTACGTCGAACATCGGGCAGTCACGCGTACAAGGCTACGCCTGATCGCACTCGACGCTGCGCTGTTGGCGAGATTCAAGTCTACGGCGAGCGTTCCCAGAACCTTAGCCGAGTTTCCACGTTGGCTTCGGACAGACCCGTTTGCCGGTCGTGACCTGTCGTACGTCCCGCGCGGAGTCGACTACAAGTTATACAGCATCGGGCCGGATCGCAAGGACAACGGAGGCGATTCCGGAGACCTGAGGATCGATAGGTAGAATCGCGACGATGACCGGACGCGTGGAAATGGTTTGGACGAAGGCTCCGCAAGAAAGCGAAGCATCGCAGCAACGCGACTTCATAGAACTGGTCGCGAACAAAGGCGTTTCAGGCGATCGTCACTTCGGCGACGCAAGCCGCCCAAATCGGCAGGTGCTGCTCGTCGGTCTCGATCATCTCGAGGACCTTCGTCTGGAGCCCGGAACCTTGCGCGAGCAGATCACGGTCGATTTTCCAGGCTTGCAGGACCTGGCGCCGGGGAGTGTCCTTCAGGTCGGGAATGCTGCGATTGAGATAACAGGCGACTGCGCGCCGTGTTTAACGATGGCGAAGTACCTCAACGAAGATGGGCAGGCATTCGTCAATCGCTCGATGGGCAAGCGCGGAATGTTAGGCAAAGTAATGGAAGGAGGCACTGTCGCCCCTGGAGATACGGTGAGTCTACGTGGAGAACCAGCTAACTAACGAAACTGCAGACACGGTGGAAGAAGCGCCTGAGAAGAAGCCTCAGGGGTCGCAGGACTGGATCGGCGTCGTTCTCGGTATGGTCACCTTTTTGCTGGGCCTCGGACTGCTGATTTTTACGTTTCAGCATGCCGCTAGCCTGTTTGCAGTGTCGGCCCGGGAAACATTAGGTGACGGCAACGACGTCACGGAGCTTGGGAAAAGCTTTGGCCATGTACTTTTACGGATTGGCCTGCTCTTGGTTATGAGCGTTGTTAGCTCACTCATCGCGGGACAAGGCATCCGCCTTTACCTAGCTGCGCGCGCAAGGCAGCAGTGACCGGCGAGCCGTGACACCCGCCGAGGCATTTCGCCAATGCGTGTCGAAGACCTATGTCGAGATCGGTAGCAAGGCCGCTGGTGCCAAAGTGCAATGCAGGCCGAATTACTGGCTCTGCCGCAGTAGAGTAGACCACCCAATCGGCAACTTTGCGATTCGGTTCGAGGGGAACACGCTGCCCTTGAAACCGATCGAGGAGGCCCTCAGAACACAGGCGTTTCGACTCTACACACTCACCGGCGACACGCCACCAGATTTGGGTGACCGTCTTCGCAGCGTCGGATTGAAGCGACGGTACGAACTCGTAGGCATGACATTAGATCGGGCGGACATCGCGGCCGAGAGCGAACTCACGATGGCTTCAACGCCATCCGACGCCCTCGAAGTAGCTCGATTCATCGCGGCGACGTTCTTCTGGAGATCGACCCGAACCGCCCGGGATGAGCTGGCTGCCACGATGGCAGCTTCCCACCCGAATCATCAGTTTTTTTCGCTGCGCGACCAATTTGGCATCATGGCAGCAGGAACCCTCACACTTGACGTCGAAGTCATAGGTTTGTACAATCTCTGTGTGAGACCCGATGTGAGGTCGCGAGGCGTCGGCACGTCGGTTTTCACGGAATTGGGTCAGTTGGCTGCGTCACGCGCAAACCATGTTGTGCTGATGTGTGATCCTGGCCTGGTTCCGTGGTATTCTCAACGTGGTTGCACGGTCGCCGGAAAGTTACAGGCGTTTTCGGCGTAAGGAATGGTGCAAGGACAAGGCATTGCGCAACAATAACCGAAAACGCGCTTTTACGATGATCGAGTTGCTGGTCGTGATTTCGATCGTTGCGGTTCTTGCCGCCATCTCATTCCCTGTTTACCGCGGCGTTGTAGCAGCCACCAAGCGTACCGTCTGTATCCATAACTTCC
>JAICGT010000315.1 GCA_025922995.1 Fimbriimonadales bacterium | reverse complement strand
CTAGTCGACGTGTTTTCCTGTTGCAAGCTCATGGAGCCGTTTCGGTCGGCGAGGACCTGCGGTCCGCCTTCGTACTGATGGAAACGCTCGAGCGCTGTTGTCGCATCCTTTTGGAGGCTGCCGTGCTCGGCGGCGCGAAACCGCTTCCTCCAGAGACCGTTCGGTGGCTCGAAGAGTTTTAGCCTGACGATTGTTCGGATTTATGAAGCTGCGTTTGGACGATTTCGTCTGCCAGCTTGACCGCAGTCGAGCCCTCAGTGGCTCGAAGCCGATCGATTAGAGCGTCGACGTCCTGCCGCGTAACCGGCCCGAAGTACTCATCTCCGATCTGAAGAACGGGCGCGCGGTCGCACGCGTCCAAACACTCGACCTCTTCAAGCGTGAACATGCCGTCGGTCGTTGTCTCTCCCCAGTCGACACCGAGTTTCTCTTTGAGATAATCCGCAAGCCGGTACGCTCCGCAGACGTGGCACGACAGACAAGTGCAAACCTCGATGAGGTGTTTCCCCGGCTGATGGTGCGGGTGATACATGGTGTAGAACGTCGCCACGCCCTCGACTTCCGCGTAGCTTCGCTCCAAGCGAACCGCGACCTCAGCCAATGCCTCCGCAGGCAGCCAACCGCTGTACTCTCTTTGTGCGATCCAAAGTGAGGGCAGCATCGCCGACTTCTTGTCGGGATAGTGCGTCAGCAGCGCATTAAGCTCCTCGATGGCTTTTTCGCTGAACCGTAGGGAAACCTCGCTCGGTTTCGGCGCTTTCGGACGGCTGCCGGTGTGGGTGAGTTGGATGAAATCCATCGGCGAAAGATTACCTGCAGCGGGTTAGCTGGACTTTCGGATGTAGTTCATGCGCAGGTCGCTAAGAAGAGACTGCACGCGACGACGGTCATCCTCTTCGAGGTGCGCATCCAACGTCTCGGCGAATCGGCTTGCGATGTCGATAGCGACCTTCGCCTCGTTCATGTCGATCGATTCGGAACGGGTTAGCGGATCGGCTCGCAGACCCATCTTGACCCAAGCGACCTCGATAAATTGATCCAGCGAGACGCCGATGAGGTCATAGACGCTGACGCCCTTTGGGGTTTCGTTTTCGGTCATTTTAATTCTCCAGCATCGATTTTAACCTGTCGAGGTTGATTCGATGCATTGATTCGGGTTCGTTGGTTTCCAAGATCAGCGGAGCATGCGCCAGGCGAGGGTCGTTGACGAACCACGAGAACGGTTCGCTGCCGATCTGGCCGTCGCCGATGTGTTCGTGGCGATCGAGTCGGGACGCAAACGGCTTCATCGAGTCGTTGCAATGAATGATGCGCAACCGTTCCAGGCCGATCAGCGAATGGAAGCCTTCGACCGTCGCCTCGAAGCCCTCGCGCTCGTGTACGGCGTATCCGGCGGCGAAGAGGTGGCAGGTGTCCCAACAGATCACGAGCCTGGGATCGGCCTCGAGCGCATCGATGACCATCGCCCAGTGCTCGAATTTATAGCCGAGAGCGCTGCCCTGGCCGGCTGTTGTTTCCATGGCGAGGCATACGTCTTTCGGGGTTGAGTCGAGGATTTGGGCCGTCGCTGCCACGAGCTTTTGCATTCCGTCTTCGAAGGTCTGGCCCTGCAGCGAGCCCATGTGCGAAACCACGTAGGGGATTCCGAGTTGGGAGCAGCGTGCAAGCTCGTCGGTTAGAGTTTTGATCGATTTCTCGCGGATGTCGTCGGTCGGCGCGCAAAGGTTTACCAGGTACGTATCGTGCGAAACTAGGAAGTCTATGCCGGTGTCTTTTATCGCCTTCTTCGTTTCTGCGATTAGGGTCGCGTCGGGCATTTTTGAAGCCCATTGGCGGGGGCTGCTGGTGAAAACTTGAACGGCGGTGCAGCCAATTTCGGCCCCGTCGCGAATTGCTTTTGGGACCCCGCCGCCGGATGTCGGCATATGCGCGCCGATGAGTCTTGCCATGATTCTACGTTACCCAAGCGCCGAAGCGGGTAGAACACCACAGATGGAACGCCTGCCTTGTTTTAAGGTTTACGACATCCGGGGGAAGGTGCCCGGTGAACTGGACGCCGAGATCGCGCACGGCGTCGGTCGCGCGCTTGCCGATGAGACGGGCTGCAAGACCTGCGTCATCGGTTACGACATTCGGCTGAGCAGCGAGGAGATTTCGAATGGCCTTTCTGCCGGGCTTAGGGCAGCTGGCGTCGACGTCATCGACATCGGATTATGCGGAACCGAAATGATATATTTCGCGACGGCGAATTACAATTACGACGCCGGCGTTATGATTACCGCGTCACATAACCCGCCGGAGTACAACGGCATGAAAATCGTGCGCGAGGGCAGTAGGCCCATCAGCGGCGACAGCGGGCTCTGGGAAATCGAACGCAGAGTCCG
>JAICGT010000314.1 GCA_025922995.1 Fimbriimonadales bacterium | reverse complement strand
TGACCGTTACCACCGACGAACCTTCACCCACCGGCAGCAAAATTGTTGCGCCCGGCAGAGCTCGTCTCGATTTTCCGTCGGTTTCTGCCCAACCCGAAGCCAAGTGAATCTCGTCCGCCTCCGACCCGATATCGAGGGAGTAAGTCGCCGGAATCTCGCCCTGCCACCGCAACGAGTCCGGCGCAGGCGGCAGCGACGACGCGAAACCGAACAACTCTTGATACACCGCCGTGTTGCCGCTGGGGTCTGCCATCTTGCCGAAGTCGTAGGCTACTATGGTCCCACCTTCGACGACCCACTCTTTGATGGCATCCAGGGACTCCTGCTTCCAAACGGGACCCTCGAAAACGATTGCGACGCGGTAAGGCTTGAGCGCGCCGGCCCCGACCGCCGACTCACTTAGAATGTCGAAATCCGTGTAGTCACGCAACTCGGACGCGCCTCGATATGTTGCTGCGGGCGCAGCGCGGCCAGGCGTCAACAGGTGGGAACTGGTGGGGTGAAGAATAGCCACGTCCGTGCGCGGCTTTTGGTGAATAAGCCCCTGAGAAAGCGCCGCTAGGTTTCGACGGTTGGTCAGGTACGCATTTGGCGCGTCGATTACCGCGGTCGCCCCGAGCGCAAGCGCCTCGAACAGCCTCTCGCCAAACTCGGAGGGAGAGCCGTATGGACTCGCCGCGATGAGCGGAACACCCGAAGCTCTCGATGCGCCGCGTATGCGACCGAGAGACATCGCCCAATTCTCGGCGAAGTCGTAGATTCCGAGGTTTGTCACCTTTAGGGCGGTGGCGTTCGGCTTCACTGCTTGGGCAATGCGAAAGATGTCGAGGCCGAGTTCTGGTAAATCGTTCGGCGGGCCGATGGGAACGACGATCGGCGACTTCTTGAAAACATTCCTGCCGACGTCGGCGAGGGCCGCGCTCATCTGCGGCAACGCCGAGCGGTACCAATCTTGGTAATCCAGCCTGGCAATATAAGGATACGACGCGTCGAGTGGGATCGGCAAAACGGTGGCGTCCGCAGGCGTCATCCCCCACGCTGCGTAGGCACCTTCGATGCCACCATACTTAGCGTCGAGCGCCCGCTTCCAGCTCTCTCGTGCGAAAGTATCCCCCGACCAAAAACCGGCTTTTGGCGGCTCGATTCGCAACGTCGACTCCCAGCGGGTAGCCAATTCGGGGGCAAAAGCCATCAATCCGCTGAACATGGAAGCGTCGCCGAATTCGCCGAAAACGCCCAACGACACCATTCCCAGATCCGCAAACGCTCGGTTTATTCGTCCGTATCGGATTGCTGTAAAACTGATTCGCTGCGGATTCCACGGCGACCAAGCGGGAACTTTGTCTCCGGTTCGGAGTTCCAACGTGCCTTCGCCGACGCTTATCGAGTCGTCGAAAGTCGTGAACGAGGAGTACACGTCCAATCCCCATTTTGCGCCGGCCCCGGTTGCTGCGTTCCGCTGTGCGGCAAGGTTCTCCATCGAGTACGGCCCCGTGCCCTGATCCGGCGGCGCTAGGCGGTCGGTTTCCGCTACGAAGAGCTTGATGCCCATTTGAATGAGCTCATCGAGCCGATCCGGTGGCGGCATGTATGATCCCAGTCGCATCCGCTCGCCGGGCAATGAGATAAATCCCGCCGGGTCGGCGTAAACGGGCTCCAGGCGGCTTAAGTCGCGCCCGTCTTGTCCTTGAATACCCGCAGCGGCGAGGATGAAGGCGGCTGATACGATCATTCTCGGTTAAACAGACAACTCAGGGGCGCGCGAGTGTCACGGCCTTTCGATCTCCGCCAGCATTTGCTCGATCTCGACGTTGCCCGGCCCGGCCGCTTCGCGCAACTGCCTCGCGAGGTTGTGCGCTTCTTCGGTACGGCCTGTCTGCTTCGCAGCCATCGCCAAGCTCAGGGCGATATCGGCCGATTGCGGCCTTGCGCGGATTGCTTGGTTTAGGAACTGATAAGCTTCTTCGGCCCTGTCCTGTCCGAACAAGGCGGACGCTAACTCGTAATATGCAGGCCCGCAAGAAGGGAACAGTTCCAGTACGCGCCGCGCGGCGTTCTCGGCGTCGCCGAAGCGCTTCACCCGATTATAGAGCGTTGAAAGCATCGCCCAAACCTTCCAATAATCCGGCATCCAGTTGCTCACCGGCTCCAGGTCGGCAATTGCGCCGTGGAAGTCCTCACTCTCCATTTTCGCCTGCGCTTTCACGATCGTGTCTATGCGCTTCGGCTGCTCGATCTCGAAGAGACGCGCGCTTGCCTGAGCCTTCGTGTCCTGGTCCAAGTTCTCTATCGCGAGTAGGTTCTTAAGCACGTCCGATACCTCGTGCATTCGGCCCGCCGACTCCAGAGTCTGCGCATACTCGATCAGGACTGGAACCTCGTTCGG
>JAICGT010000313.1 GCA_025922995.1 Fimbriimonadales bacterium | reverse complement strand
GTGCCGCAGGAATATGTCGGTGCTGTGATGACCTTGTGCAAAACCAAGCGCGGCATTTTTCGCAAAATGGAATATCCGTCGCCGAATCGAGTGATGCTCTATTACGTGCTCCCCTTGGCGGAGATTGTAATGGACTTTTACGACAAGTTGAAGTCGAGCACTCGCGGGTATGCGAGCTTCGACTACGAGTTCTCGGATTACATCCGTTCGGACTTGGTCAAAGTCGATATTTTATTGAATGGCGACCCAGTAGATGCACTTTCGACCATCGTTCACCGCGATGAATCCTATGGCCGCGCGCGGGCAATTGTCGATCAGTTGCGAAAAGAAATACCGCGCCAGCAATACGAGGTTCGGGTGCAGGCGGCAATCGGCGCGAAGGTGATCGCTGCCGAGTCGGTGAAGCCGTTCCGTAAAGACGTTACCGCCAAGTGCTACGGCGGCGACATCTCGCGAAAGCGGAAGCTGCTCGAAAAACAGAAAGAGGGCAAGAAGCGCATGAAGAACATCGGCAGCGTCGAGATTCCGCAGGAGGCGTTCCTGTCGGTGTTAAGAGTAGCGGAATAACGTAATTTCGGCTTCCAGCCGATTCACCGGTACACGGTTCCAAGCCGATCGCCACGATGGCGAAATTACATCGGCAACGCGTTCGGCCCGAAGTTCGCTTCGTAATACTCCACCACATGCGTTCCCGGAGCAATGACTTCGTCGATCTTTTTCAATACTTCTTCGGAGAATTGAACATCCATTGCCTTCATCAGATCGTCGAACTGCTCCAATTTGCGCACGCCGATAATCGCCGACGTAACCCCCGGTTGGTTAATGACCCACGCGAGGCAAAACGTGATAAGCGGCACTCGCATCTCATCGGCAAGCGCCTTCAATCCTCGAACAACGGCCTGAGAAGCCTCATTTACGCGGTTTTGCGGATCGCCTGTGGAATACCGCCCTTCGTTCATTCCGCCCAGATACTTGCCCGACAAGATGCCGCCGGCCGTCGGCGACCACGGAATAACCGCGTAGTTATAGGTGCGACAAAACGGGAGCAGCTCGCGCTCGATGCGCCGGTCTAAAAGGTTGTACGGCGGCTGCTCCGAAACAAATCGATTCGTGCCCAGTTCCCGCGCGATATAATGCGCTTCGGCCAACTGCCAACCGGCAAACGTGCTGGTGCCGATGTAACGCACCTTTCCTGCCCTGATTAGGTCGTCGAGTGCGCGCAACGTTTCGTCGATAGGGATCGAAGGCTGCGGACGATGCAATTGATACAAGTCGATGTAGTCGGTTTGCAGCCTCTTCAAGGAACCTTCGCACTGCTCGATGAGGTGCCGCCGCGAGTTGCCCGACGCGTTCGGATCGTTGTCGTCCATTTTGCCGTGGAACTTGGTCGCGAGAAAAACCTTGTCGCGCTTTCCCTGCAGCACCTTGCCGGTTACCTCCTCGCAGCCGCCGCGGTCGTAAACATTGGCGGTATCGAAGAAGTTGATGCCCAAGTCCAGCGCTTTGCGCCCAACTTCGTATCCGACTTCCTTCGTGCTCCCCCAGTCGTCGGGTTTCCAGCCGAAGGTCATTGTGCCCATGCACAGTGGCGTGACCATGACCCCTGTGCGTCCAAACTGCCGAAATTCCACGACTGAAGATTACCGCAAGCGAACGGAATCCGCTAAAATAAGCCGCGTGCCCAGGTGGTGAAATGGCAGACACAGGGGACTTAAAATCCCCCGGGGCAACCCGTGCGGGTTCGAATCCCGCCCTGGGCACCAATCAGTCGAACAGCGATGACTGCGTGGGCTTCGTCGCGATACCGAGAACTTCGGCGAGCTGACGCGCATTGGTTACCGCTTGAGCGCCGTAATGGTTGTTGAAGAAGACGTACGACTCCTTCGCGCGTTCGCTCATTGCCGAGATGTCTTTGGCGATTTTCGCAATCTCACTTTCGGAATATAGGTAGTCGTATCGCTCGTAGGCGTGATCGTGCTCGTACCATTTAGCGGCGTTTCGACCATGCATCCGGATGTACGCGAGGTCACCTGTCATTTCGTGAGAAAACTTCGGCAGTCCCTTGACAACCGGCGCGTCGACCGCGCAAAGGGAGATGTTTAGGGACTTCAGTTTTCTAAACGTTTCTTCGGTGTGCCATTCGCTATTGCGAAACTCCACGACGAGCGAGTCCACCGTCGTCATCGCTTCAATACGCGCCCAAGACTCCTCCGACGGTCTGAACCCATTAGGAAATTGTGCCAAGTGCACGGGCCGCTCCAACGGTTGGTTTTGCTCGATCGTCGCACGGATTCCTTCAGAGACATCATCCTTAGAATGCGTCATCGATCGATGCAGCTTGACGGCAAACCGGAAGCCCTCGGGCGCGCGCGCCGACAATGACTCCAT
>JAICGT010000312.1 GCA_025922995.1 Fimbriimonadales bacterium | reverse complement strand
TGCGTCTCAATGTCGCTCTAAAAGGGTCTGGAAATAGCTACGGAGACGCTTTTCAATGCCCTGAGGGCGTTGTTGTAGACCTTTCTCGGATGAATCGAATCCTCGCATTCGACCCTACGACAGGCATCATTAAATGCGAGCCCGGTGTCACCATTGATGCGCTGTGGCGCTACGTTATCGAGGACGGCTGGTGGCCGCCGGTGGTGAGCGGCACGAGCAAAGTCACGCTCGGAGGAGCGTTGGCAGCCAATATTCACGGCAAGAATAATTTCACCGCGGGACCGATCGGTGAGCACGTTCTGTCGTTCGACTTTCTCCTTCCGAATGGGCAAGTTGCGCATTGCACGCCGAACGACGACCTGTTTAATGCGGCGATAGGAGGCTTCGGTCTGCTTGGCGCGTTTGTAGCGATCGAAATTCAACTTAAGAAAGTATTCTCCGGCAATCTAAGCGTCGACGCGTTTGCATGCCGAAATTGGAAGGACACTTTTCAAGTGTTCGAAGACAATGAACCGCGCGATTATTTAGTCGCATGGGTCGACGCATTTGCGGAAAAAGCCGAGGCCGGCAGGAGCCTTGTTCACGTAGCAGATTATTTGCAGCCGGGATCCGATCCGCATCCCGAGGAGACGCTCAGTGTGAAAGTTCAAGAGTTATCCGATACCGCCTGCGGCTGGATTCCAAAATCCAAATTGCATCGGCTGATGTCACCGTTCGTTAACCGCTTTGGTATGAAGCTGACGAACCGGATAAAGTTTCGCGGCGCGAAACGCGAAGACGGAAAGAAACTACTTGTGCCCTTGGCAGAATTCAGTTTTCTGCTTGATAGCGTCCCAAATTGGAAGTTTGCCTACAAGCCTGCGGCGCTGATTCAGTATCAGTGCTTTGTGCCGAAGGATAGCGCGCCCGCAGTATTCGACGATGTAACTGCCTATGCGCGCGACCGCGGGCACCCGCCATATCTAGCGGTGATGAAGCGACATCGGCCCGACCGCTTCCTGCTCTCGCACTCGGTCGATGGCTACTCGCTGGCGCTGGACTTTCCGGTCACGCGGAAGAATCATGAAAGCCTCTGGGCGATGGCTTCGGAACTCGATCAAAAGGTTCTGGCTGTCGGAGGGCGGTTCTATTTCGCCAAAGACTCGACGATGACCAGATCGACAGCCGAAGCGTTCTTGGGTCTATCCTTGACCCGATTCCTGGACATCAAACGCGAACTCGATCCCGAGGGGCTCATCCAGACCAGCCTCTCGCGCAGGGTTTTTGGTGATTTGTGACACGTCGGCGGACTCGCCATCCAAACTCACCAAAGCGCCTACGATGTCCATGCTTTCTCCAGCTAAAATGGAGTGTAGTTGAGCAAGAGCCTGACGCTGGAATTCGATAGCCTGCCGGCCGAGTCGGCCGAGTGCGCCGCCTGCCTGGACCGACTGGGCAATCGCTTGCGTGCGCTTGCCGGGATTAAGAGCGTGGAGTTGATTCCTGACAGGCGGCGGGTGGTGATTGGCGTCCACGACATGCAAGACAGGCAAGCAGTCGAAACTGAGGCGAGACGGATTATGGAGCAGATCGCCGAGGGCTACGTCCATGAAGAACTGCGAATCGGAGGAATGGACTGCCCGTCTTGCGCCGGAGAGATAAACGGCGTGATCTCAGAAATGAACGGTGTCGTGTCGTCTTCGGTAGATTTCGCTTCCGCTCGCCTGAAGGTGGAATACCGCGCCGATGCGGTAGACAGTGATCGGCTTCGAGGGGAAGTTCGCAAACTGGGCTTCACCGCGACCCCGATCCGTGAGGCCGTGCCGGAGGCGCCACCCAATGTGCTCCCGCTAGTTGTGAGCGGCGCGCTGTGGCTTGCCGGGTGGTTTGCGCCAGCCGAGCCGGCGTGGGTGAAGGCAGCTCTGTTCAGCGCCTGCGCGGTGGCAGCCGGCTGGCGAATGTTCGTGCCAGGCATCCTGGGCATGGTCAAGCTGCGTTTCGGCACGAACACGTTAATGAGCGTCGCGGTAATCGGAGCGCTGGCGATCGGGGAGTGGGGAGAGGCGGCGGCCGTCGCCTGGCTTTTCGCGCTTGGAAACTATCTGCAGACGAGGACATTGGGGAGAACGCGGTCGGCGATTCGGTCCCTGATCGATGGGGCACCGAAATTAGCGACCGTTGTCGATTCCGCGGGCAGCCGACAGGTCGAAGTCGACGAAGTGCCGGTGGGCGCCCGGGTGGAGATCGCTCCCTTCGGAGCCGTTCCGCTGGACGGAATCGTGATCGAAGGCGAGGCGATGCTCGATACCTCCTCGCTTACCGGCGAGTCGGACCCAATCTGGGTTCGCCCCGGCGACTCAGTCCTTGCCGGCAGCATCATAGACGGCCATCGGCTGCTGATTCTGACCGAAAAGCCGT
>JAICGT010000311.1 GCA_025922995.1 Fimbriimonadales bacterium | reverse complement strand
CCTTCTCTATGACATCCTTCAGGCCCTCGCCGACTGCGGCCTCAACATCGATCAGGCAATCATCAACACCGACGATGGCCTTGCCGGCGACACTTTCCACCTCACAGACCTCAACCGCCGGCCCATCACTCACGCTTCACAACTCGAACTGATTCGCACGAAAGTACAGGAAGCAATTACCTCCTGAAGATTCTCCGTGCTTCCCCTAACGGCGCTACCGGCAAAGTACTCGTTGGGCAAGATTCACTTGCCACGATTGGGGTAAACACCGTATACAGCGATGTTCCGTTTAACCGAACGAGCTGGTGACTCAGGAGGAGCGTACTGTACTGCCAGGACGGCCAACGCGCCGGGGTGTCTTCCGGGGAGTCTGGCTAGGCCTCTATATTTTACTTGCCGGGTTTGTTCAACTGCCGCTCGCCAACGGCCAAAAACTCCAAATCCAACTTGAGCCCGAGTGGCGCGACGCCCCGCTGATTCTCGGACGGCAACTTCCTGATGCTCACGCAAACACCATGTCCATCAGCCGTCTGGACGGGCTGCTTTCGCAACTGGCCCTCCAACGCAGTGACGGTACGTGGCTCGAATCAGATCGATGGCACGTGTTCTTCAGCGCAGAAAAGCGCCGCCTCACCGCCGCGGCCGATGGCCTTCCGCCTGAGCAATTCAAAGCGATTCGCTTTCGCGTCGGCGTCGACGTTGATACCGACAAAACCGATCCGCAAATTTGGCCCCCCGATCACCCGCTCCATCCCGACGTCTGCGGTCTGCACTGGGGATGGCAGTCCGGCTACGTCTTTCTTGCGATCGAAGGCCATTGGGAACCAGCGCCAGGCAAAACCAGCGGCTTCTCTTATCATTTGGCCGGCGCAAGTAGACCGATGATGGTCGAACTACCTGTCTCGTTCTCCGGCGCTCGACCCGCCACCATCCGCCTGGGCATCGATGTCGCCGCCATTCTCTCTGCAGGTGAAGTACTTTCGGAAGCTGCCTCTACTCACTCGCGGGAGGGCGATTCGCTCGCGCCAACTCTTAAGAATCGGGTCGCGCGCTCTTTTCGCGTCAAGAGCGTTCAAGCCGACACATACCAGCCCATTGACCTTGGCGCGACATCAATACAACCACTCCCGCCGAATACTACTCCGTTCCGCCTCTCCATTTCGGACCGCTTGCCGAAAGTAAAGTTGCCGGACGACAACCCTTTGACTGTCGAAGGCGTCGACTTGGGCCGGCGCCTTTTCCATGATTCAAGGCTCTCCAAAAACAACTCCCAATCCTGCGCGACCTGTCATGACCAGACCAAAGCGTTCACTGACGGCCAAACTTACAGCATCGGTGCCGAGGGACAGCATGGCCGTCGCAACGCCATGCCTTTGGTGAACCTCGCATGGGCCAAAGAATTCTTCTGGGATGGCCGAGCGAAGTCTCTTCGCCAGCAGGTGCTCATGCCCATCCAGGACGCCCATGAGATGAACGAAAGGCTCGACCGCGTCATCGCCAAGCTCGAAGCCGAGGGCACTTATGGCGGGCAATTCAAAGCCGCTTTCGTTAGCCCCGGCATCACGAGCGAGCGCATTGCTCTCGCTCTTGAGCAGTTCCTCCTTACGCTCATTTCCCAGGACTCCAAATTCGACCAGGCCGCGCGCAAACTCACCCAACTCACGCTTCAGGAGCAGCGCGGACTGCAATTGTTCGTCACCGAGCACGATCCCGCCCGTGGCTTGCGCGGTGCCGATTGCTTCCATTGCCACGGTGGCAATCTGTTCAGCAACCATCAGTTCCTGAATAACGGCCTCGAGCCACGCTCCGCCGATCTCGGCCGCATGGAAGTGACCGGCTCAGAAGGCGACCGTGGCAAATTCAAAGTTCCTACGCTGCGCAACGTCGCGCTCACCGCCCCTTACATGCACGATGGCCGCTTCGCCACCCTTGGAGAAGTCGTCGAGCATTACAACGGCAAGCTCCATCGCTCCCGAACCCTCGACCCAAATCTGGCCAAGCACCCCGAATCCGGCCTCGGTCTAAGCGCCGACGATAAAGCCGCTCTCGTTGCCTTTCTCAAGACGCTCACCGACGAATCATTTTCCCGTTCTTCCTCAGCACCGAAACACCTCTCCAAAGCCGACTAAAGTTATGCGCACGCCTCGATCAAAACTCAGCCACACGTTTGCCATCGCAACCGCTGTGACACTCTTAAACTCTTCCACTGCCCAGGCTGGCCCGGACCTCCACGCCCAGGAAGACGCTTTCGCCGCCGAAGCCGCCGCGTTGCTTCCTCCGGCAATCCTTCCAGTCGCCGAGGCCACCGTGCCGGCCGAACGCATCACGCTCGGCGAGTGGGGCCCGGTCATCCCGTGGACACCGCACATCCCCGTTTCCGCCGCCACGCTGCCCGATGG
>JAICGT010000310.1 GCA_025922995.1 Fimbriimonadales bacterium | reverse complement strand
GGTGCCCGTCGATGTGAGTTTGAGGGGGGTTTCGCGATTGATGCTGATGGTTACAAGCGCAGGTGACGGCATCGACTACGACCACGCAGATTGGGCAGACGCGGTAATCGAAACATCCGACACGCGCGCAGTCATGGCCGTACCGCTTACGACCGGACCGGACCTGCCTGTAGCAAAGCGCGACACGGGTCCCGCGCCCAAGATTCACGGCCCTCGTGTTATAGGGGGAACGCCTGGCAGGCCGTTTCTCTTTAGAATTCCCGCGACCGGCGAGAGGCCGATGAAATTCGAAGCCGTGGGCATCGAAGGCGATCTGCACTTGGACTCCGCCACCGGCATCATCAGCGGAACGACACCTCCCGAGGGCTCCGTCGCTATGAAAATTGTCGTAACGAATTCTCACGGCAAGGACGAGCGCGGATTCCGCATCGTAAGCGGTAAACACCTGCTTGCGTTAACGCCGCCGATGGGTTGGAACAGCTGGAACGTTTGGGGAATTTCGGTCGATGCCGATAAAGTGCTTGCCGCCGCAAAAGCATTCATCGATACCGGCCTCGCGGACTTCGGGTATGCGTATGTGAATATCGACGATGGCTGGGAAGCGGGTCGCAACGCCGCAGGCGAGATCGAGGCAAACGAGAAATTCCCGAGGATGGCCGCCCTGTGCGACGACGTTCATGCTATGGGGCTGAAGATCGGTATTTACTCATCGCCTGGGCCGAAGACGTGCGCCGGGTACGAGGGAAGTTACCAGCATGAACTCCAAGACGCGAGGTCGTATGCGAAATGGGGATTCGATTATCTGAAATACGACTGGTGCTCCTACAGCCAGATCGCAAAAGACAGGAGCCTGGAAGAATTGCAGAAGCCTTACAAATTAATGCGCGAAATGCTGGATCGCGTGGAGCGCGATATCGTTTACAGCTTGTGCCAGTACGGCATGGGCGAGGTCTGGAATTGGGGGGCAGATGTGGGCGGTGACTTGTGGCGAACGACGGGCGACATCACAGACACTTGGACCAGCATGAGCACCCTCGGCTTCGGTGAAATCGACCGCGTTCACAAGAGCGGCCCGGGCGGCTGGAACGACCCGGACATGATGGTGATCGGCCACGTCGGATGGGGACCGAACATCCGGCCCAGCCGGCTTAGCCGCAACGAGCAGATCACACACATGACGCTGTGGGCGATGCTCGGAACGCCGATTCTGCTGGGCAACGACCTCACGCGCATGGACGAGTTCACGAAAGACCTGCTGATGAACCACGATGTCCTAGAGGTCAATCAAGACCCGATCGCCAACCCGGCGAAGCGCATCTCCAAGAAAGGTGACTCGGAGGTCTGGATTCGGCACCTGTTCGACGGCTCGATCGCCGTGGCCCTGTTCAATCGGGGGTTCGAGGAGGCGGAGGTCGCGGCAACATGGAAGGAAATCGGCATCGAGAAGCCAAGCGAGGCGCGCGAATTGTGGATCGCGAAGGATATCGCCGTTCCGGAAAACGGCCTCAAGCGTGAGGTTCCCGGGCACGGGTCGTTGATGTTCCGGGTGTGGCGGTAGGTATTCTCAGGCCGTGGATAAGACGGTAGCTAGCGCAGCAGAAGCCCTTCAGAAGGCAGGGCTAAAGGACGGCATGACGCTGATGGCCGGAGGCTTCGGCCTTTGTGGAATTCCGGAGAACCTGATCGCCGCAGTACGCGAGCACGGAGCGAAGGATTTGACGATCATTAGCAACAACGCCGGCGTCGACGACTTCGGACTCGGGCTTCTGCTGGAGACGAGGCAGGTCAAGAAAATGATCTCGAGCTACGTCGGCGAAAACGCGATCTTCGAGAGCCAATTCTTGAGTGGAGAATTAGAGGTCGAGCTAACACCGCAGGGCACACTTGCAGAAAAGATCCGCGCCGGCGGGGCGGGCATCCCTGCCTTTTACACGCCGACAGGATACGGCACTCTCGTTGCGGAAGGCAAAGACACCCGCGAGTACAACGGAAGGCACTACGTTTTGGAGGAGTCGCTCACCGCAGACATTTCATTAGTCAAGGGCTATAAGGCCGATAAATCGGGCAACCTGATTTTCCGCATGACCGCGCGAAACTTCAATCCCATGATGGCGACTGCGGGAAAGGTGACGATTGCAGAGGTCGAAGAAATTGTAGAAATCGGTGAGCTCGATCCGGAATGCATCCACGTTCCTGGCATTTACGTGAACATGGTTGTGCAAGGGCAATTCGAAAAGCGTATTGAGCAGCGCACCATCAGCAAATAGGCTTTACTTAGGCACATCCGGTTTTTCGTACGATGACTGGGTCGGCCCGTTTTATCCGAAAAGCGTTCCAAAGGGGCGTTGGTTCGAATTCTATGCGCAAGAATTTTCGTGCGTCGAAATAAACGCTTCCTACTACTCTT
>JAICGT010000309.1 GCA_025922995.1 Fimbriimonadales bacterium | reverse complement strand
GATGAGGTTATAGCGCACGAGGCGCATCTTGAGGTCGCGCGGCATCGGGAATGGATTGCCCGAGGCAGCCGCCGCGCCGAGCGCGTCGATATCTTTGCCGGTGATCCAAAGGTGGTCGCGGCCGAGGCTCTTGTTCAGTGAGTTCGCGCCAACCGGAACCGGCCTCACCCGGGTGAAAACGCGGACGACGTCGGTGTGCTTCGGCTCTATCGATTTTGTAAAAATCGACGTGAACGAATCCGGAGGGATGTTGACTTTCGGATGCTTGCCTTTGGCACGCGCGCTCGCTGTCTCTGAGAGCAAGTTGAGAACAACCTTTGCCGAACGGACGTTCTCGAAGCCATAGGCCGCGCCGTCGGCGCCGAGCGTGTAAAAGCCTTGCACCGTCTGTCCGGAGCGGACTCGATAGTTGACTTTGCCGGCGGCATCCATAAACCATCGGCTGCCTTCGGTTCGCCGCCAGGTGAACTCGGCGACATCACCCGCAAAAGGAATGAAATCTTCTTGGAGCCGCTTGATAACGGCAGGGTCGCTGAAAGTGGACGCACGGTCCAACTGCCCGTTGTTTCACGTGCTGCCGAGCGGGTGGCCGTTCATCATCCACAGGAAGATGGGTTTATTCGACTCCTGCGCTTCGAAACGCGCTTGCTGGATGTCCGTTCGCCAAGGAATCTGCAGCCAAGTCTCTTCTTTGTCCGTCGGCATAACGGACTTGACCCTCGCCTCTAAAGCTGGGTCTCGGGCGCCTGCGGTAAGCAGAACGGCCGTTGCGGCAAGCAGGCACGCTGTCACGCTTCTATTTTGACACGCCCGGCAGCCGGTATTCTTGCGTTGAATGGAAGTAGTGTCGCTAAACTGCGGGGGGTTGTCGATCGAGGAGGTTACGTTTGTCGCCGACGGCGGGCCGGTTTCGGTCGGCGACGCTGGGCGTAACGCGGCGCTGCGGAGCCGCGAAGTCCTCGAGAAGTTGGAGCGCGGGAACGACTCGATTTACGGTGTGAACACCGGTTTCGGGGCGCTGAAATCGGTTCGCGTGCCGGCTGCGGATGCCGTGGCGCTCCAGCGCAACTTGATTCGGAGCCACGCGGTCGGCGTCGGAGAGCCGCTGTACGACCGCGAAGTCCGCGCTGCTATGCTGCTCCTAGCAGCTTCGCATCTCCGCGGAGCAAGCGGCATCGGCCCAGAAGCCGCGGAGCTTTGCGTCGAAATGCTCAACCGCGACCTGCTTCCAACCATCCCTTCCCGGGGCAGCTTAGGGGCAAGCGGGGACCTCGCCCCTCTCGCGCACCTCGCGCTGGCGCTGATAGGCGAAGCGCCCGTAACCGACGCCGAAGGCAAGGAAGGCAGACTTGTCGACTTCGGCATAAAACCGCTGGCACTCGTCAGCAAAGCCGGGCTTTCGCTGATCAACGGCACGCACATACACGCCGGCGTCGCCGCGCTGATCCTGAACGATGCGACTTCACTTACAAAGGCTGCGGACATCGCCTGCGCGATGGCCGTAGAGGCGATGCTCTGCTCGTGTCAGCCGTTCCGAGCGGACGTGCATGCGTTGCGCCCGCAGCTCGGGCAAGCCGAGTCCGCTGCCAATGTCATCAGAGTGACCGAAGGCAGCGAGTTGATCTTGAGTCATGCGAACTGCGGCGAAGTGCAGGATGCGTACTCGATCCGGTGCGCCCCGCAGGTTCACGGAGCCTGCCGGCAAACAATCCGGCACGCCCGCGAAGTGGTGACCGCAGAACTCGCAAGCGTTACGGACAACCCACTCGTCGTCGGCGAGGAGGTGATCTCGGCAGGACACTTCCACGGAGAACCGGTGGGGTTGGCGATAGACTACTTAAAGATCGGCTTGGCCGAGTTTGCCGCAATCTCTGAAAGGCGGTCTGAGCGAGCCTTAAGCGAAGTCTACAATCGCGGACTTCCGGCTTTTCTCGCAGCGAATCCGGGATTGGAAAGCGGCATGATGATTTGCCAATACACCGCCGCCGCTCTGGTGAGCGAGAACAAGGTGCTGGCGCACCCATCGTGCGTAGACTCGATCACCACCGGAGCGAACCAGGAAGACCACGTTTCGATGGCGATGAACGCTGCGCTGCACGCGCGAACTGTTTCTGAAAACGTTCGGCGAGTCCTTGCGATCGAACTGCTCGTGATGGCCCAAGCTCTCGATTGCCGTCGTCGAATGCAGCCCGATCGACCGGGCGCCGGCGTCGTTGCGGCGCGCGCTGCGATTCGAGAACAGTCGGAGGAGGTAACTGCCGACCGTTCGCTTTCGGAAGACGTCGAAGGCTTCGATCTCGAGCGCGTCGTCGCGGCGGTCGAGGCGGAGGTCGGGGACTTGGCATGAAGTTTACGCACGACCGCTCTTTGCTTTTTTCACGCGGCGATGCCGACGACCCTCGGCTGGGCGACG
>JAICGT010000308.1 GCA_025922995.1 Fimbriimonadales bacterium | reverse complement strand
TGCGTTCATGAGTTCGCCGTTCTCCTCCCAGCTTCGCCGGTCGGGCTCGCGGGACGGGCACCTGAACAAATCGACCGAATTGCCGGCATAACTGATCACCCAGATCGGCCATTTGTAATGGTTCTGGCGGAATGCGAACGGCCACTGCGAGCAGCCGTCGCCCTGCACGTTGCCGACGTGTAAGTTAGGATTCAAAGAAACTCCTGGGAGGCATCCGTCGTTCCGAGGATATTTGTCGTCGGCGTCACCCGCGTAAAGCATGATCGCCCGGGTGATCTGATATTGATTCGACGTGCAGGTTGTTCTGCGAGCCGCTTCTCTAGCCCTGCTGAAAATTGGAAAAAGGATCGCCGCGAGGATCGCGATAATGGTGATTACGACGAGAAGTTCGATGAGAGTAAACGCCCGGGTTTTCAAGAGATGTCCTCCGAAAATCCTTTGGCCGCGGACGAATCAATTGTGACAATAAATGCCAGTCGGATATGTTTTCGAGAGTTTAGCTATCGTGCGGAGCGTCGTTTATCCGCCGTCGCCGGAAATGCGCACAGGCAGGTCAGCGGCAGGTTTTGATCCGGGCGGTGGCGAGAACTTGAAGCTGACGTCGAGAGTCGCAGGATAGGCAAAAAGGCCTTCGAGCCAGACGTGCTTGAACCCGGCGAGCGTGTCGAGCCGATCTTCGATTGTAAAGCGATCTACGCGTCCGTTATCGTCGAAGGTGAACTTGATGTCGGTTCCCCTCCAGTCGCCGCCAGGCGTCGGCCTTGTTTGATACACGCGCACGAAGTCGTCGCCCTCTTCAAATGTAGGTGCGACGAGCCATCGCACGCCACCCGCCATCATTCGTAGCGGCCGTTGAAACTGGCTCCTCGACCATGCGGCTATCAGACTCATCGTCTTGACCAGGTTTTCGGGGTGATCTAGGAACGTGTACTCGTTCGCGACCGTGTCGTAACGCCAGACTTTCTTTCCGTCCGCGATCACGTCGATTTCGCGCACGTCGTTTATGAACTGCTGGGCGAGCGCATTCCCGTCTTTCGCGTACACGCGAAGCTGCAGGTTTTGCCTCGTTCGGCCGGTCTGTTGCCAGCCGCCAACGTCGAGAACGACGTTGGCTTGCGCCATCGACAGAGCTAAAGCCGATTCGATGCGGGGATAGGCGTCGCGATTTTGCGCTAACGCGCAGCTAGCCGCGAGGAGTGCAAGGGTTCCAATAACTAAACGCACGCCTATGTGACTCCACTCGCTGGGAAAAAGTTCTGCCTCAACTCACGTCTGTGCGCACGACGTCCATGTTGCGGTCAATGGTCGACTGCCTCAAAAGGCGGTGTTCGGGCTTCGTCAGACGCGGATCTCCTTCCACGATCGACAACGCTGCCTGCCGAGCGTCTTCCAGGACCTTCCCATCCCTGAGCAAGTCCGCAATCTTGAGGCCGAGGTCCCCGCTCTGCTTCGTGCCGTAGAGTTCGCCCGGACCGCGGATGTTGAGGTCCTCCTCGGCGATGCGGAATCCGTCCGTTGTTTCTACCATCACACGTAGCCTCGACTCGGCGTCCTGAGTGGTTGCCGATCCGATCAGCAGGCAGAAGCTCTGCCGCTCACCCCTGCCGACTCGGCCCCGAAGTTGGTGCAGTTGTGCGAGTCCGAACCGGTTCGCGTCCTCGATCACCATGATGTTTGCGTTAGGGACGTCAACGCCGACTTCGATCACGGTCGTGGCGACGAGAGCGTCCAACTCGTGGCGCCGGAAAGACTCCATCGCGGCTGCCTTGTCCTTCGACTTCATCTGGCCATGCAGCAATCCGACCCGAAGCCCCTGGAATGCGCCTTCGGAGAGCTGTTTGTGCAGCTCGTCGGCTGCCTGAGCCAGCATCTTCTCGCTTTCGGACACCTGTGGGCAGACGATGTAGGCTTGGGCGGCGTCGGTCTCGATGAGACGCCGGACGGTTCGATACACGTCTTCCCTGTCGCTCGGCGTTTTCCAATGGGTCTTTATCGGTTTGCGCGACGGCGGCATTTCGTCGATCACGCTCAGGTCGAGGTCTCCGTACAGAGTGAGGGTCAATGTTCGCGGGATGGGGGTCGCTGTCATTACGAGAACGTCCGGGTTGCCGTATCCCTTCATCCGGAGCGCTCCGCGCTGTAGAACGCCGAAGCGATGCTGTTCGTCGACCACAACCAAGCCGAGCTTGGCGAAGTCCACGCCCTCTTGAATGAGTGCGTGCGTGCCGACAGCAAGGTTTGCCTCGCCCGAGGCGGTCCTCTCGGCGGATTTCTTCTTTTGCGTTGGCGTCTGTTTGCCAACCAACAGCTCGACATCCAATCCCAACGGCTCGAAAAGGGCCCGGAGGTTCGCCGCGTGTTGCTCGGCAAGAATCTCAGTCGGAGCCATCAGCGCAGCCTGGTAGCCGGATCGGACG
>JAICGT010000307.1 GCA_025922995.1 Fimbriimonadales bacterium | reverse complement strand
TGAGTGAACATGATCAGTGACCACCCACGCTGCGTAAAGTAAGCCCGCCAGCATTGTATAGACCAGCCTTTTGACGGCCATCCCTGGCCTGACAACGTAGGAGTGGGATTCAGACCGTAACATAGACACCCAGAGCAACGTAACCGCTCGGATTGCTAGGGACGAATAAACAATTGTTTCCATGCCACTTTGATTTCGGTCCCCCAATAGCAGCGGCTAGCAATTCTGGTTCACACTACACGGCGATCGGGAGCTCGTCAGGCTTTTCTTCTTGGAGCGGCTGCGTTTCTTCCCACTGCAGGGCGCCGGAGCGAATCACGTACAGGTCGCCGAGGAACCAGAGGAACATGTAGATCATGATCGCCCAAAAGCTGTACAGCGCAGCCGGGTCTCCCGCAGCGAGCCACTCCTTGTAGGTAGCCATCCAGCTCCAAAGGAAAACGACCTCGATGTCGAACAGAATGAACAGCATCGCGGTGAGATAGAACTTGATCGGGAACCGTTCGCGGGCGTTGCCTAACGGTGCGACGCCGCACTCGTACGGCGAATCTTTATAGGGCGTACGCTTCTTGGGGCCGAGCAGCCACGAGCCGGCGACCATCACCGTCGCGATAATCGACGACAATGCGAGGAGCAAAACGATCGGCCAGTACTCGCCCATAAGTGATTTTCAGTTTACCGCCGTAGCGCAGGCTTTCAGTCTGCTTCGGAGCCGACGGGGACGTCGGCGCTGCACAGTTCTACGGCCGACGGGACGTCGGCGCTACACATGGCGCTACATATCGCGCTGCATCTACCACGTGTCGACGATCTTGTCGTGGGTCATGTCTGCAAGTTGCTCCACGTGATAAACGTCGTGCGACACGAGCATGTGCGCGATGTCGCCAACGAGCATATGCCCTCGCTCGGGATGGACGACCGGCTTGGCGAAGTCGTCGTCGGTCAGGGTTGAGATGTACTCGATAGACTTCGCGCGGTCCGCTTTCCAAGCTCTCAACCGCTCCATCGGATCGGTCGCTGCATAGTTGTTGTCCAGCGCCATCTTGCCTTCGTCATAGGCATTGATCGTCGCCCCGGGATTGTCGACGCCGGTCTTTATCCGAGTCAGCATGATCGGCTCCCAATCGGCGAGGTGAGCGACGACCTCTCGCATGGAGAAGCGGTCGGGGTCCGGCCGCATATCGTAGTCGGCCGAACCGCGTCGCAGTTCGTTCTCGACGAGCCGCGGAGTCATTTCCAGGGCGCGAACGAGATACGGGTCCACTAAGGGTTCAGCCTCCACATGGCCAGATCGACCCGCGACTCCCAGGGGAAGCCGAGCGTCGGCCCGGTGGCACGAAACTCGATACGGGTTCGCGTTTGCCGCGTTCCGGCTTGGATGTACCGCGACGCGTTCGTCGAGATGACTGCCTCGATGAGGTTGTCGGTCGTCGTCAGGTTTCGCGTATCGATGGTGACGAAGGCGCCCGCAACGTAGTCGTACATTTCGATCTTCTGGCTAATGCTCGAAGAAGAGGCGTGAGATTCGATTCGGAAGCGCAGCGTCGTCGCCGTCTGCTGTGGCGCGGTGCCGAGTACCTCGTACTGAACCGGCGCAAGCTGGTTCGACAGGACGACGCCCGGTCGGTAGACGAGGCGGTTGTTGTCGCTGGCAAGGAGCGATGCTAAATTGCCCGAAACCAGATTGCCGCGAATCGGAGTCAGCGTTGTCGGGAAGAAGTCGAGCGCTCCGGAAGCTGTCTCGACGCCCATGGAAAAGTCCCAATTGCCAGGGCCGAGGTAACTGGTTGATTCGAAAAACATCACAAGGTCGGGGCTGTTGACGAACGAATTGCCGTTTGCGAGCGGCATGCCCACGCCGTTCGCGCCCGCACATGAGGATGCAAACGATCGGCCGGCACCATTGCCGACTGGAGTGACGCTGAGGTAGTAATTGCCCTCGTTAAGTGCGATGTTCAAGCCGGAAACGCGCACCTGCATCTCGTTCATCCCAAAGCCCGTGCGCCCTGTAGCCGTAACACTCGCGGCAAACGTTCCGCTGAATACGACGGTGCCGCCGTTGCCCTGTGAAACTCCAGTGCGGATTTCGACTTGTGCGGTCGTCGCAGTGAAGGTGTCCATGAGGTTGTTGGACCAAACCGAGGAGAGCGTCGCCGGCGCCGGGAGTATGAAATCGTCGTAGGTTCGAGCGTCGTTGAGCAGACCGTTGATCTCGTTTGGGGCGGCGTTGCGTCCGTCGAAATCCCCTCCATACCAAATGACTGCGGCTTGCGATGCGGCTGCGGCGAGCGTCACGCACGCCAACGCACAAATTCGTTTGATCATAAGAACTATTAATGCACGCTTTTGCCGCCGATTTGGTTCATTCAGCGGCAAAAGCTGCGATTACATCGTTGAATACGCTTGGCGCGCAGGCAATCG